>NZ_JARVSO010000022.1:0-91455 GCF_030209155.1 Pseudomonas sp. fls2-241-TYG-175
CTACTTTGGTCCCTCAAAGTAGCGCGCCGTAAGGGCGCAAAGGTGACCTGAGCCAAGCGCTCGGCTCACTGAATCCGCAATCTGTGCCATCTGTGCCATCTGTGACGCGGAGCGTCACGGGAGGCATGCCCACGCAGAGCGATGGGCACGATCATTTCTCCATAAGGACTTGTGTGTAACGATGAGCGCAGCGCACGGCTTTTGCAATAATAGCGTTGTGAAATATAAGCGTTGATCCAATAACAAACGCCACTATCAATACACTTTGATTAAAGCAGAATGACATTGTTTTGATGCCTTTGTATGACGAGGTCAATACTGAACGAAACCGAATATTAATATTGGTTCATGTTTGTTTTGAAAAACAGGCGGTTGCTTAACGGTAGGGAATATTTAATTTACTTTCGCATCGGTCTCTGAGAGGATCCTTTTCGTCGTGCAGAACACGACGCTTCTCGAGAGGGCGATTCATGTGCAATAGGCCAGCTTGCAATAAAGTGGCTTATTGAAATCAACCGGTGAGTGCCCAAGTGCCTCCCATCATTTTTCTGTTGTTTCGGCCTTTCGTTAATGGATGAATGCCGTGATTGCAGAGTTTCAGAACGCACTTCAGCGATGTAATAAGTTTGCATGCTGCCTTGTCTTCATCTATGCGCCGGACGTGTCTGGCGTCAATAAAGGACATCAACATGAGTAACGTCACTTACAAGCCTACCGTGTGGACCCGGGCCGATGCGCTCAAGGTCAACGAAAACGACCCTACCACCACCCAGCCGCTGGTCAGTCCCGACTTTCCGGTGATGAGTGATACGGTTTTCATCTGGGACACCATGCCACTGCGCGAGCTCGATGGCACGGTGGTGTCCGTCAACGGCTGGTCAGTGATCCTGACACTCACGGCTGACCGGCATCCGAACGATCCCCAGTATCTGGGACCCAACGGCCGCTATGACATCAAGCGTGACTGGGAAGATCGTCATGGTCGTGCCCGCATGTGCTACTGGTATTCCCGAACCGGCAAGGACTGGATCTTCGGTGGGCGCGTCATGGCCGAAGGCGTATCGCCGACGACTCGCGAATGGGCCGGTACGCCGATCCTGCTCAACGACAAGGGCGACATCGATCTTTATTACACCTGTGTGACGCCGGGCGCTGCCATTGCCAAAGTACGTGGCCGTGTAGTGACGTCTGACAGCGGTGTAATATTGACCGACTTTACTGAAGTCAAAACATTGTTCGAAGCCGACGGCACTTATTATCAAACCGAAGCCCAGAACGCTACGTGGAACTTTCGTGATCCCAGTCCGTTTATTGATCCCCATGATGGCAAGTTGTACATGGTGTTCGAAGGTAATGTGGCCGGCGAGCGCGGTTCACATACAGTAGGGCCGACAGAACTGGGGCATGTACCGCCGGGTCACGAGGATGTGGGCGGTGCCAGATTTCAGGTGGGCTGTATTGGCCTGGCGGTTGCAAAGGATCTCAATGGCGACGAGTGGGAAATCCTTCCGCCACTTGTTACTGCGGTGGGTGTAAATGATCAGACCGAACGTCCGCACTATGTATTTCAGGACAATAAGTATTACTTGTTCACTATCAGTCACAAGTTTACGTATGCCGATGGTATAACCGGCCCTGATGGCGTTTACGGGTTTGTCAGTGAACAGCTGTTCGGCCCATACCGGCCCATGAATGCGTCAGGCCTGGTGCTCGGGAATCCGCCTTCGCAGCCTTTCCAGACCTATTCGCACTGCGTGATGCCCAACGGCCTGGTGACGTCGTTCATCGACAGCGTGCCGACCACCGGACAGGATTTCCGCATCGGTGGCACCGAGGCGCCTACCGTGAAGATCCTGCTGCAGGGCGACCGCTCGTTCGTGCAGGAATCGTATGACTATGGCTACATACCGCCGATGAAGAATGTAGTGCTGACTCAATAGTCAGACTCACAGCGGCTTGGGCGGCCTCCCACCGTCCCAGCCTTAAACAGGACTGTGGGAGGCGCCACCACGTCTTCGACGTAGCGCTGTCGCGCAGCAAACTTGGTGGGAGCGGACTTGTCCGCGAATGCAGGGTTTCAGCCACCGCATATGCGTGGGATGTACCGGCCTTTTCGCGGACAAGTCCGCTCCCACGACGTCCGGTGTTTGCCGCGCGGCAGTGTTACATCGAAGACCTGGTGGCGCCTCCCACACGTGGTGTTTCGTCAGTAACTCTCTCGATCTACCTGTTCAACCCAGCATTTCACTCATCGAGATGATCTGCTCGGCCACCTGAATCAGCTTTTGCTGGCGGCTCATTGCCTGACGCCGCATCAGGGTGTAAGCCTCTTCCTCGTTGCAGTCCTTCATTTTCATCAACAGTCCTTTCGCCAGTTCGATGCGTTTGCGTTCGGCCAGTTGCTGGTCGCGGGCGTGGAGTTGCGCGCGCAGGGCCTGGTCGCTCTCGAAACGCACCATGGCCACGTCGAGGATGGGCTGCAGGCGTTGGGCCTGAATGCCTTCGACGATATAAGCGCTGACGCCGGACTTGATCGCCTGACGCATCACGCCAGGGTCGTGCTCATCGGTGAACATCACGATCGGGCGGGGCTGGTCGCGGCTGACCAGTACCACTTGCTCCATGACGTCACGACCGGGCGATTCGGTGTCGATGAGGATCACGTCGGGGCGCACCGCGTCAACGCGTGCGGGCAGGTCGATGATGAAACCGGATTCGTCGATTACCTCGAAGCCTGCCTCGATCAGGGCGGTTCTCAGGCGACCGACTTTCTTTGGCGTGTCATTGATCAGCAGGATACGCAGCATGGTCACGTTCTCCTTCAACGACGGGCGGCGACGGGCACGTTATCGGCCCAGGCGTTGATCTTGAAACTGCGCGCATAGGCCGCCGGATCACTGCCGTCCCAGACCCTGCCATCAATCAACTGACTGCTGCGCAACGTAGCGCTCGGCACCTCAATGCCCAGTGCCTCGGCGGCCTGTCGATACAGTTCCAGTTGCTGGACACGCTCGGCAACGGCCAGATAATCCGGGTCTTCACGCAACAGCCCCCAGCGGCGGAACTGGGTCATGAACCACATGCCGTCCGACAGCCATGGGTAATTGACTTGTCCCTGACCATGAAAACTGACGGCGTGGTGGTCTTCCCAGTGATTGCCGAGGCCGTCGCTGTACTGGCCCAGCAGGCGCGGCTCGATGCAGTCCAGCGGTGTGTCCAGATACTCGGCACCGCTGAGCAGTTGTGCGGTGCTGCGTCGATTGTGCTCGCTCTCCTCGATGAAACGACTCGCTTCCAGCACGGCCATGACCAGCGCTCTGGCGGTGTTGGGGTTCTGCTCGACGAATTCGCGGGTGCAACCCAGGACCTTGCCCGGATGGTCGGGCCAGATGGTCTGGCTGGTGGCCATGCTGAAGCCCAGTTGTTGACTGACTGCACTGGCGGCCCAGGGCTCTCCGACGCAGAAACCGTCGATACGGCCGGCCTGCAGATGCTGAACCATCTGCGGCGGCGGCACGACCACACTGTTCACGTCGTCCAGCGGATGAATGCCCTGGCTGGCGAGCCAGTAATAAAGCCACATGGCATGGTTGCCGGTCGGGAAGGTCTGGGCAAACGTCAGTTTCGGACCGCTTTGGTGCACGCGTTTGTCCAGTGCCTCAGGAGTGATCACGCCACTCTCCTGCAGGCCGCGCGACAGGTTGATGCACTGGCCGTTCTGGTTCAGCCCCATCAGAATTGCCATGTCCCTGGCCGGACCGCCGCTGATGCCCAGTTCGACGGCGTAGATCATCCCGTAGAGACTGTGTGCCGCCTGCAGCTGGCCGCTGACCAGCTTGTCCCGCAGGCCGGCCCAGGAGGTCTGGCGCTTGAGGTTGAGGGTCAGGCCGTAAGGCTGGGCAAAGCCCTGGGTCGCTGCAACCACCAGCGAGGCGCAGTCGGTCAGGGCCATGAAACCCACATCCAGGCTGTTCATCTCGGGCGCATCGCTGCCGTTGACCCAGTCCAGCGCATTGCTTGTTCGTACGTTCATGGCACTTGCTTCATAAAGGACATCCAGAAAAAAGGCGTCGACCAGCCCCTGCAAGGTGCAAGTGCCGGAGCGACGCCGTTGTCCAGGCAGCGCCCCGTCGTTGGAGCGCTTGCCGATAACGGTTTCAAGCAAGGCATATGCCAGCGCTCGGCGGTTCAGGGTAACAAGTTTTTTGCATGCCTCGCGTGCAGGGCCTTCACGCGGCTATAATCGCGCCCCTGAATTCAGCTTCTCACGAGCCTCGCCCGCCCATGTATAACCTGGCCCGCCAGTTACTGTTCAAGCTTTCCCCGGAAACCTCCCATGACCTGTCGCTGGACCTGATCGGTGCCGGTGGGCGTCTGGGCCTCAACGGCCTGTTGAGCAAGGCCCCGGCCAGAGTGCCGGTCACCGTCATGGGGCTGGAGTTTCCCAATCCTGTGGGTCTGGCGGCCGGTCTGGACAAGAACGGCGCGGCCATCGACGGCTTCGCGCAACTGGGCTTTGGCTTCGTCGAGATCGGTACCGTCACGCCGCGTCCGCAGCCGGGCAACCCCAAGCCAAGGATTTTCCGTCTGCCCCACGCCGAAGCCATCATCAACCGCATGGGTTTCAACAACCTGGGGGTCGATAATCTGGTCAGTCGTGTGCAGGCCGCGAAGTACAAAGGCATTCTGGGCATCAACATCGGCAAGAATTTCGACACGCCGGTGGAGCGCGCCGTGGACGACTACCTCATCTGTCTGGACAAGGTCTACGCCCACGCCAGCTATGTGACCGTCAACGTCAGCTCGCCCAATACACCTGGCCTGCGCAGCCTGCAATTCGGTGACTCGCTCAAGCAACTGCTCGAGGCCCTGAGTCTGCGTCAGCAGGAACTCACGCAGCGTCATGGCAAGCGTGTGCCGCTGGCCATCAAGATCGCCCCGGACATGACCGACGAAGAAACCGTACTGGTCGCCGCCGCGCTGATCGAATCCGGCATGGACGCGGTCATCGCCACCAACACCACCCTCAGCCGCGAAGGCGTCGAAGGTCTGCCACACGCGGACGAGGCGGGTGGATTATCGGGCGCACCGGTTCGCGAGAAGAGCACTCACACGGTGAAGATACTGGCAGGCGAGTTGGCAGGGCGCATGCCGATCATCGCTGCCGGCGGCATCACCGAAGGGCGTCACGCGGCCGAAAAAATCGCGGCAGGTGCGAGTCTGGTGCAGATCTACTCGGGCTTCATCTACAAGGGGCCGGCACTGATTCGCGAATCGGTGGATGCGATTGCGGCAATGTCGCGTCAGCAGGTCTGAATCGCAGGCAAAAAAAGGGGCTCTTGAAGAGCCCCTGGGCTTTTGGCCCGCCGCCCGGATAGGACGTGCATGGTATGGGTGTAAATGGTCAGTCAATAAAGCTTTGATGGACTGGTCGGGGCCTGTGTCTCCAAAGGCGCGTTATCCGACCGCGTGAAGTTCGTTGAGTCTGTGGATTCCCGCAGTGCCGGTCATACCGTCCCAATTGTCGCCGCGTCCTTCTCGCCATCCATTGATCCATGCCTGGCGTACTGACGGTAGAGTAAAAGGGCAAAGCTCACGGGATTTACCATGAACGCCGTACTGATATCCGCGTAAAAATGCTCTTTCCAACGGATCACGCTTAAGTCTTCTCATAGGGTATTGCCCTCGTCTGTTGACTGTTATATCCCTGAGACCTCATGGTGAGGTCGGGCAGAAAGGTCTGCCGTTGGTGCCCGCTGCCGGCGTCGCGGGCCTTGGTGTCATAACCATTGCGGTAATGACCTGAGGTGATTTCTAACCAAAGCTTCGGACCCTGTGAATGACCGTTTTGTCATAAGCACGTCACATTTAGGTCTGTCGGGCGATAAGGAAGGTCGGGTTTCAACACCGTTTTTTGGCGCAAGCCTTTTGACGCGGGCGTTTCAGACCGGATTGAGAGCGCGTCTCAGACGCGGATGATGGCTGAATGCTTTAAGCGTCTATTCGACGAAGGGTCGAGATGTGACTTTTTGTTGCCCACTTCGTCGGGTTGAATAGCCGCTCTTCATATAGCAAAGCTATGTTGAGAGCGTGATGGATTGAAAACTGCCGCATTTACGCTGCCCTGGTCTCAAGGCATGTTTCATGCGGCGGACCGGCACATTCAACGTGCCACGCAGGCGTTCTCCAAGAAAGGCGCCTGTTTAAAATCTGGTCGGGCAATGCGTTGCCCGCCGCTGACGGCTCAGGCCCTGGAATACACATGTCGGATCGCTACGAACTTTTCCTCACTTGCCCAAAAGGCCTCGAAGGACTGCTGGCCGAGGAGGCCACGGCCCTCGGTCTCGAGGATACCCGCGAACACACCTCGGCCATTCGCGGTTCGGCCGACATGGAAACCGCCTACCGGCTGTGCCTGTGGTCCCGCCTCGCCAATCGCGTGCTGCTGGTGCTCAAGCGCTTCCCGATGAAGGACGCCGAAGACCTGTATCACGGCGTGCTCGACGTTGAATGGCACGACCATCTCGAATCGGATGGCACCATCGCCGTTGAATTCAGCGGTCACGGGTCAGGCATCGACAACACCCACTTCGGCGCGCTGAAGGTCAAGGATGCAATCGTCGACAAATTGCGCACGCCGGACGGCGAGCGTCCTTCGGTAGACAAGATCAACCCCGACCTGCGCGTGCATCTGCGTCTGGACCGTGGCGAGGCGATTCTGTCCCTGGACCTGTCCGGTCACAGTCTGCACCAGCGTGGCTATCGCCTGCAGCAGGGTGCTGCGCCCCTGAAGGAAAACCTCGCCGCCGCCATCCTGGTGCGTGCCGGCTGGCCGCGTATCGCTGCCGAAGGTGGCGCGCTGGCTGACCCGATGTGTGGTGTGGGTACCTTCCTGGTCGAAGCCGGTCTGATTGCCGCCGACATTGCACCTAATATCAAGCGTGAGCGTTGGGGCTTTTCCGCCTGGCTGGGTCACGTTCCAGCCCTGTGGCGCAAGCTGCACGACGAAGCACTGGCACGTGCCGAGGCAGGTCTTGCCAAACCGCCGCTGTGGATCCGCGGCTATGAAGCCGACCCACGTCTGATTCAGCCCGCGCGCAACAACATCGAGCGTGCAGGACTGAGCGACTGGATCAAGGTCTACCAGGGTGAGGTCGCTACGTTCGAGCCGCGTCCGGATCAGAACCAGAAAGGTCTGGTCATCTGCAACCCGCC
Source organism: Pseudomonas sp. fls2-241-TYG-175 (assembly GCF_030209155.1). NCBI lineage: Bacteria > Pseudomonadati > Pseudomonadota > Gammaproteobacteria > Pseudomonadales > Pseudomonadaceae > Pseudomonas > Pseudomonas sp. fls2-241-TYG-175. The sequence continues at coordinate 7,216 of NZ_JARVSO010000022.1, forward strand.
GTACGGCGAGCGTCTGGGTGACGAAGCCAGCCTGCTGTATCTCTACCAGAACCTGGGTGAGCGCCTGCGCCAGTCGTGCCTGAACTGGGAGGCGGCGGTATTCACTGGCGCGCCTGATCTGGGCAAGCGCATGGGCATTCGCAGTCACAAGCAGTATTCGTTCTGGAACGGCGCGCTGCCCTGCAAGCTGTTGCTGATCAAGGTGTTGCCGGATCAGTTCGTCACAGGCGAGCGTCGCACCCCCGAACAACGTCAGATCGAGCGCGAAACGCCCGTCGAGACCGAAGTCGAAGTTGAAAGAAAATTCAACAAGAACGGTAATCCGATCAAGCCCGCTCCTGTGGTGGTCGAACAGCCACGCTTGAGCGAAGGCGGGCAAATGTTCGCCAACCGCCTGCAAAAGAACCTCAAGCTGATGGGCAAGTGGGTACGCCGTGAAGGCATCGATTGCTATCGCGTGTACGACGCCGACATGCCCGAGTATTCGATGGCCATCGACCTGTACCACGACTGGGTCCATGTGCAGGAATACGCCGCGCCCAAATCCATCGACCCGGAGAAGGCTTCGGCACGTCTGTTCGATGCGCTGGCGGCCATTCCGCAGGCGCTGAACATCGACAAGAGCCGCGTGGTGATCAAGCGTCGTGAGCGTCAGAGCGGCACCCGCCAGTACGAGCGTCAGAGTGCGCAGGGTCAGTTCCTGGAGGTGAAGGAAGGTGGCGTCAAGCTGCTGGTCAACCTGACCGATTACCTGGACACCGGTCTGTTCCTCGATCATCGCCCGATGCGCATGCGTATCCAGCGTGAGGCGGCCGGCAAGCGCTTCCTCAACCTGTTTGCCTACACCGCGACCGCCAGCGTTCATGCGGCCAAGGGCGGTGCGCGCAGCACCACCAGCGTCGACCTGTCACGTACCTATCTGGACTGGGCACGCCGTAACCTGTCGCTGAACGGTTTCTCCGACAAGAACCGTCTGGAGCAGAGCGATGTCACGGTCTGGCTGCAGGCTTGCCGCGAAGAGTACGACCTGATCTTCATCGATCCGCCGACCTTCTCCAACTCAAAGCGCATGGAAGGGGTGTTCGACGTACAGCGCGATCAGGTCGAGCTGATCGATCTGGCCATGGCGCGTCTGGCACCGGGCGGCGTGCTGTATTTCTCCAACAACTTCCGCAAGTTCGTGCTCGATGAAAACCTCGGCCAGCGCTATGCCGTTGAGGAGATTACCCAGCAGACCATCGACCAGGATTTTGCCCGCAACAGCAAGATTCACCGGGCCTGGAAGATCACCGCACGCGCCTGATGCCGGGTCTGATGAACGAATCTGTGCGCGACTTGCGCAGGTTCGTTCATCATCCACTAGGCAAATTACTGGCGAATAGCTATAACCAATGCACAGCCAGCGTGGCGCAACACCCTGTTGGCGTCATGAGTTGTGTCTATGGCGGCGAAACGGTACAGGCTCAGAGTACTGGGCTTCATCAGTGAACAGGTTTCAGCGTGGCTGGTAGCGGTTCTGACGATGCTGGTCGGTGCGGCGCTGACGGTCATGCTGGCGCTGGCTGACCATGATGCCTATCAATATCAGTTGCGCCAGCGTTTCGATATTCTGGCCAGCGAGCGTTTCAGTCGCATTCAGGAACGTCTGGACCGTCAGGTCAGCAGGCTGGATACGGTTCGTCGCTTCTTTCTTTTTTCCCATGACATTACCCGCGAAGAATACGAAGGCTTCGTAGGTCCGTTGCTGATCGGCACCCAGGCTTATGGCTGGAACCCGAGAGTGACCCGGGCCGGGCGGGCCGCATTCGAGGCGGAGGTGCGCAAGGGTGGGCTCAAGGATTTTGCGATCCGCCAACTCGATGAGCACGGCAAACTGAGCGTGGCGGGCGTGCGCGACGAATATTTTCCTGTCCTCTATCTGAATTCGATCAGTGCTTTGCCGGTGCCTTTGGGCTTCGATATCTACTCTGAACCGATCCGTCATTTGGCCCTGGACAAGGCGCGGCTGCTGGACCGCATCACGGCGACGCCCCGGATACAGCTGTTGGGCCTGGACCCTGCCAACACACGCGGCGTGTTGCTGATGGCGCCCGTGTTCTCAAGCGTCAGTGCGCCGGGTGAAACGCCCGAGTTGAGAGGTGTGCTCACGGCAGTCATCGGTCTCTCGCAACTGATGAGTGTGGGGGCGGCAGAACGCGACACCCTGGCGGTCACACTCACTGACCTGAACGCGCAGCCCGAACCTGATCCCGTGTATCTGTCTCCAGCCAAAGCGGCCACGAATGAGCTGTACCAGAGCACACTGCTGGGACTGGGGGATCGCGATTATCTGCTTGAGGTTCGTCCCACCGAGCTGTTTCAGTCAAATAATCGGGAAACGTCCAGCAATGTTCTTTGGTTCGGCGGGCTGTTGAGTCTGATGCTCAGTGCCTTGCTTTACAGCCTCATCAGCCAGCGCCAGCGTGCGCTTGCACGTGTCGAGCAGCGCACCCGAGAGTTGCGCGTGCGCGAGAAGCAATTGAACGTGGCCAACGGTCAGTTGCGCAACATTCTGAATGCGGCGACCGAAGTCGCAATTATTGCGACCGACCTCAATGGTGTGATCAACACGTTCAACGTCGGTGCGCAGCGCATGCTTGGTTATTCCGATGAGGAAGTCCTGGGGCGGTTCGGGCTCAAGGATTTCCAGCACTCTGAGCCATCAGATCCCAGTGACGTCAGCGAAGTCCGCATGTTGCAGGACATGCTTGGCGCTGCCATTCAGGAAGGCAGTCATCCGGCCCGCGAGTTGACCTTTCAGCGACGCGACGGCAGCACGCTGGTCGTCAACATGCTCGTCACGGCCGTGCGCGACGATCAGGGGCAGTGGATCGGCTGTCTGGCGGTGTGCACCGACATGACCGAACATCGGCGCGTGCATGACGCGCTGGAGGCTCAGGGGCAATTGCTCGAAAAGCTCGGCTCGCAGGTACCGGGAGGGATCTATCAGTACCAGCTGGATGCCGATGGCAGCTCACGGTTCAGGTATGTCAGCGTCGGCATGTGCGAGTTGTTCGAACTCGATGAAGTGCACGTGCTGATCGATGCGGAGGTGCTGCTGCAACGTATTCATCCCATGGACCTGGCCCGAATCAGAAACTCGATCATTCCCAGTGCGCAGCAACTGACGCCGTGGCGTGAAGAGTACCGGGTTCAATTACCGAACAAGGGGCTGCGCTGGTTGCGCGCGGCTTCTACACCCGAACAGCTCGAGGACGGTGCGGTGTTATGGCATGGATTCGTTTCGGACATCTCCGATCTGAAACGGGTCGAGCAGGAGCTGCGTGAACTGTCGGTCACCGATGTGCTGACCGGTGCTTTCAACCGTCGATACTTTCAGGATCGGCTGCAGGCCGAACTCAAGCGCATCGACCGGCACGGTGGCCATCTGTCGATCATCATGCTCGACATCGATCACTTCAAGCGCATTAACGACCGGTTCGGGCACGGTGTCGGGGATCAGGTGCTAAAAGCCATCTCGCAACGCATCACGCATCGGCTGCGCACGGATGACGTGTTCTGTCGGTTGGGGGGCGAAGAGTTCATGGTGCTGTGCCCCGGTACTCAGGGCGCCCAGGCTTATCAGTTGGCGCTTGGTCTTCGCGAAGAGCTGAACAGGGCGGGCATCGACGGCGTGGGCCGGGTAACGGCCAGTTTCGGAATCGCCAGTTGGCGGGAAGGCGAGGGCGTCGACGCGATGCTGCTGCGCGCCGACTCGGGGGTTTATGCCGCCAAGCAGGCGGGGCGGGACAAGGTGGAACCGGAGCAGGCCTGATCGGGCTCAGGCCTGCTCTTTGTGGTCTGGCGCGGGATCAGGGCTGCTGGATCGATACCGTGGTATTGCTCAGCTTGGGCTGGCGGTACAAATCGACCAGCACTTCGTCGAGTACCGACGAGGCGCCGAACGGACGCGGGTCATTCAGGATCGCCACGACCGCCCAGGTGTTGCCGTTGCTGTCGCGGCTGAAGCCTGCGATGGCACGTACGGTGTTTAGGGTGCCGGTCTTGATGTGCGCTTCGCCTAGCAGAGGCGTGCGTTTCAGACGTTTGCGCATGGTGCCGTCCATACCCGCAAGTGGCATGGAGCTCATGAATTCGGCGGCATACGGGCTGCGCCAGGCGGCCTGAAGGATCACCGCCATTTCACGGGCGCTGACCCGTTCGGCCCGCGACAGGCCTGAACCGTTCTCCATCACCAAATGCGGTGCGGTGATGCCTTTTTTGGCTAGCCAGCCGCGAATCACCCGTTGTGCGGCCTTGGCGTCGTCGCCGTCGGCGTCGCTGCGGAACTCTTCGCCAAGGCTGAGAAACAGCTGCTGAGCCATGGTGTTGTTGCTGTATTTGTTGATGTCGCGAATCACTTCGACCAGGTCCGGGGAAAACGCCTTGGCCAGCAGCTTGGCGCTGGACGGCACGACGTCGACGCGGTTCTTGCCCAGAATGGTGCCGCCCAGTTCCTGCCAGATGGCGCGCACGGCACCGGCAGCGTAGGTCGGGTGGTCGAGCAGCGACAGGTAGGTCTGGGAGTTGCAGCCATTGCCCAATTGTCCCGTCACCGTCACGTTGACGCTGCCATCAGGCTGGGTTACCGGGTTGTAGCGGACATCGCCCGTGCATTGTTTCGAGGCGACCGCCTTGACCTGATTGTCGATACGTATGGTGGCGATGGGCGGCTCTACCGAGACCAGGATGCGGCCATCATCGTTGCGGGTGACAAAGCGCAACGCCTTCAGGTTGACCATCAGCGAATCAGGCTTGACCAGAAATGGCTTGTTGTCGTCGTTGCCATCGTCGTTAAAAACCGGCAATTGCGGCTGCACGAAGTGGCTGCGGTCCAGCACCAGATCACCGGTGACCTGCTGGACGCCATTGGCGCGCAGGTCGCGCATCAGCAGCCAGAGCTTTTCCATGTTCAGTTTGGGGTCGCCGCCGCCCTTGAGGTACAGGTTGCCGCGCAGCACGCCATTGCTCAGGGTGCCGTCGGTGAAGAACTCGGTTTTCCATTGATGGGTAGGGCCGAGAATTTCCAGTGCTGCATAGGTCGTGATCAGCTTCATGGTCGAGGCCGGGTTCACCGATACATCGGCATTGAATACAGTCGGTGTGCCTGGGCCGTTGAGCGGCAACATGACAAGCGATAATGCGTCATCGCCAAGTTTGCTGGCCTTGAGTGCCTGTTGGACCTTGGGGGAAAGTGTGGTGTTGATGACGGCCGCATTTGCGGAGAGGGCCAGTGGCAAGAGCAATGAAGCGATCAGAAGAGGGCGAAACGACTTGATCATGAATAAACCCTACTGCAGGAGGGGAAACAAAAAAGAGGGCATGGATGAATTCCCTCGGTCATTCTGAATATTTGAATAACAGCAGCTAACTGCGAACAACTATAGCGAACAGGTGAAGATTGACGCTTGAATGTGCAGGGTTTTCGTAATGCGAAAGGTCAACGCCTGCAACCGGCGGCATTATGCCCCAAGCAGGGGGCGCATGTGATGGGGCCGTGACCCTGAACCGCTATTTTTTTTCCAGCACGCCCCATCTGTCAGTCAACGCATCGAACATTGCTCCCAGCCTTCATTTGTCGGGCTTTTACCTGCCCGAACTGGTAAAGTGCCGCCCGATATTTACTGATGAGGATTGTCCCATGGCTACGAACCGTTCCCGCCGTCTGCGCAAAAAACTCTGCGTTGATGAATTTCAGGAGCTGGGTTTTGAGCTGAACCTGGACTTCAAGCAAGAGCTGGATGACCAGGCAATCGACGCCTTCCTCGACGCTTTCCTGAAAGAAGCAATGGAAGCCAACGGTCTTGGCTATGTCGGCGGCGATGACTTCGGTCTGGTTTGCCTGAGCAAGCGTGGCTCGGTCAGCGAAGAGCAGCGCGCTGCCGTTGAAGCCTGGCTCAAGGGCCGCAGCGAACTGACAGAAGTGACTGTCAGCCCGCTGATCGACGTCTGGTACCCGGAAAACGAAATCAACCCGGTCGCCTGATGTATCAGGAAGCAGGCTCAGGCCTGCTTCCTTGTTTCATCCCCCCGCTTCAATCGCTTCATTCCCCCCCTTTCTGTGCCGCGCTTTCCCGTCCATTCTGCTTGCCGTCAACTGTCTGCTTTTCCTGTCGTGCCGGGTTTCTCCTGCTGTGCGGACAATGCCCTTTCAAGTTCCAGCATGGCGCTGTCTACTGCCTGATGACAGGCGCGAAGCCGGGCTTCACTCGTCCCCGGCTCGCATGCCTGTTCAAGTGCATTGCAGGCGTCCACCACGTGTGAAGCGCTGATGATGCGTGCGGCGCCCTTGATCCGGTGGGCCATGTCACGAATTTCGTCCGGGTGTCCTTCGAGCATATGGGTGGCGAGCAACTGGCGATCTTCCCGGTTGCTGCGCAGCAGTTCGGTCAGCAGCCGCTTGACCATTTCGGGACGATCACCGGTAAGTCGGCTGACGCTGCCCGGATTGAACGCAGGTGTCGAACGCGTCAGCGGTGAAAGCAGGGCCAGCCTGTCGCTGAGCAGACTGAGGCTGATGGGCTTGAACAGGCAGTCATCCATGCCCGCGTCCCGGCAGCGCTGGACTTCCTCCTGCTGGGCGTTGGCCGTGAATCCCCAGACCGTGCAGGGCTGGTTATCGCGAGACTGCTCCTGGGCCCTGATGGCCCGCGTCAGGTCGTAACCGTTCATGACCGGCATGTTGCAGTCGGCAACCACCAGATCAAAGCGATTCTGCAACCAGCACTCGAGCCCCAGCGCACCGTTTTCGGCGACTTCGCAGTGATGCCCCAGAAACCCGAGCTGCTCACAGAGCAGCAGCCGGTTGGCCGGATGATCATCGACAATCAGGATATGCAGGATGTGGTTGGGCGTCGGTGCGGCGTCCTGTTTAACCGGCACATGGGCTGCCGGGTCGAGTGAAGTGAGCACCAGATGCATGTTGATCTGCGTGCCTTGGCCCGGCTCGCTGTCCAGTGTCAGGGTGCCGCCCATCATCTCGCACAGGCTGCGGCAGATCACCAATCCCAGGCCTGCACCGGTGCGCGCCATCTGGCCGTTGCTGTCCACCTGGGCGAACGGTTCGAACAGGCGCTCCTGATCGGGCTGGCTGATACCGATGCCGCTGTCCTGCACGGTCAGATGCAGTTGCAGGCGCTGTGAGTCGGTCAGATCCCCGGTTTGCAGGCTGATTCTGACCTGTCCCTGTTGCGTGAACTTGATGGCGTTGCTGACCAGATTGGACAGGATCTGCTTGAAACGCAGCGGGTCCACCAGTACGTCGGTGTTGATGCGGCTGTCCAGTTCCAGCGCCAGGGTCAGGTTCTTCTGCCGGGCCAGTCCGTCGAATACCCTGACCACCGACTCCACCAGCTGACGCAGGTTGGCTCGCTCGGGGTTGAGGGTCAGTCGGCCGGACTCGATGCGGGCGATGTCGAGGATATCGCCGATCAGGTCCAGCAGCTCCTTCGCCGAACCGTAGGCGACTTCGATGGCCGACCGATCCAGTTCACCCTGATCGGCGCGTTTGAGTGCCAGTTCGAGCATGCCGATCACGGCATTCATCGGGGTCCTGATTTCGTGACTCATGGTGGCCAGAAAAGTGCTCTTGGCACGGTTGGCTGCGTCGGCCTGTTCCTTGGCGGTCTGCAGGTCTTCGATGAGCTGACGCCGTTCGCTGATATCGATCCAGCCGCCGATGATGCCCTGTACCTCACCCAGCGAATCCCGGAAGGGCAGGATCCAGTGGTAGATGGTCAGCCTTCGCTCGCCGATATGCAGTGTGCGATCCTGGACCAGCGCGGTATTGGTGGCCATTACCCGCTGATAATCGGCCGCATATTCGTGTGCTTCGAACTCGTTGCTCAGCACTCCGTCGGTGGCGCTCTTGTCGATGATGTCTTCGCGCTGTGCTGAAAACGAGGTGAGGTAGCTGTCGTTGCACATGCGCAGCAGGCCTTCACGGTCACGCACATAGATCGGGTGGGGGGTGCCGTCGACCAGTGCCCTCATGAACTCGAACTGGTCGCCCAGCGCCCGCTCGGCAGCTTCACGCTGTTTGATCTGGCGCCGCATGTAGGCATTCCAGACCAGCAGACCGATCAGCAGCAGGCCGGCACCGGTAATGATCTGGTAGATCAGGCGCTGGTAGTCGTGCCAGTTGGCACCTGCGGGTGTGTAGGAGCGCCATCGGTTGTTGATCACGGCCAACTCCTGGGGGGCGATGCTGGCCAGCGCCTTGTCCAGAATCGAGCTCAGTTCGGTGGCGTTGCGTGAGGTGGCCATGGAGATCAGTGCCGGGTCTTCCCCGGTGGTGGCGGTGATCTGCAGGCGCTCGCCGAATATGCCTGAGGACAGAAAATAATTGGCGCTGAGCAGCGATGTCGCGGCAGCCTCGGTTCTGCCGATTGCCAGCATGTCCAGCGCCTGGAAAGGGTTATCGACCTCGACTGTCACGATGTCCGGATGTTCGCGGTGCATCCAGCTCAGCAATGCGCTGCCCTGGGTGACCGCGAGGCGTTTCTTGCCGAGGTTTTCAAGGTGGGACGGCGAGCCGGCTTCCTTGCGTGTCACCAGCACGAACGAATTGTCGATGTAAGGACGGCTGAAACTCAGCCGGTCCTCACGCTCGTCGCTGGCGTCCAGAGCACCGATCATGTCCGCCTGACCCTGGCTGACCTGGTTGATCATGTCGGCAAGGCTTGCCGAACGGGTGACTTCGAAGTTGATTCCGGTGCGCAGGCGCACCAGTTCCAGCAGCTCCGCCGTGATGCCGCGAAACGTACCGTTGGCATCGAAGAAGGTCAGAGGTGCGTAGGCTTCGTTGACCAGTACCCGCACGGTAGGGTGCTGGGCGATCCAGCGCTCCTCCCGTTGGGTCAGTTGCAGCTTCTGGTCGGTCAGCAGCAGATCGCTGCCGGCGCTCCAGCGCTTGGAAATATCGATGCGCTCGTCAACCGGAATGGCCTTGAGCGTCTGGTTGATGACGTCCAGCAGTTGCGGGTTATCGTTGCTGATGGCGAAGCTGAATCCATTGGCTTCATGCTTGCCGAAGTTGGCCATTTGCACATTGTTCAGGTAACCCCTGTTGATGATGTATTGGGTTGAAATGGTATCGCCGAGAAAGACGTCGGCCTGGTTGAAGGCCACGGCGTTGATCGCGTTCTGAAAGGACGGGTAGGTGTCGATGGTCGCGTCGGGATAGGTCGTCTTGACCTCGTCCAGCGGCAGGTAGTGATAGACCATGCTCAGACGCAGGCCCTTGAGGCCCTCGGTCAGCGGGCGGGTTTCGCCAATGCGCGTGACCAGTACCGGCTGATCCACCGAGTAGGGGTGGGTCAGCATGATGTCGCGTTCCTTGGCTTCGAACCCGTTGGCGGTTCCCAGCAGATCGATTTGCCCGCTGACAAGCGCCTTCATGGCGTGGTCGCGGCTTTCAAAACGCTGAACCCTGACAGGCAGGTCCAGCGTTCGGGAAATGATGCCGGCGTAATCGGCGGTTATACCTTCGTAGTCGTTGCCGGAAATGGTGATGTCGAAGGGCGGGTAGTCGGGTGCAGAGGTGCCGAGGATCAACTCGCGTTTGCTGCGGACCCACTGCCATTGTTTGCTGTCCAGCTTCACATCCATGTGCGCCGGGCTCGAGCGGCCGAGCAGGGTGTAGTGGTCGGCGGCCTCAAGGCGGGCGAGCAGACCCCAGCTCAGGCAAAGGCTTGTGGCCAGTATCAGAAATTGTTTGAAGCGCGTGGACATCCGGTCTCTCACACTAGCGCGTTGCGTTTCGCCATCTCGATAAGTTCTACCAAGGTTCTTGTTTTCAGTTTTTGCATCAGCCGTGTCTTGTAGGTGCTGACAGTCTTGTTGCTGAGAAACATGCCCTTGGCGATTTCCTTGTTGGAGCGGCCCTGGGCAAACAGTTGCAAGACCATCAGTTCGCGATCATTGACCAACTTGAACAACTCGATTTCGCTCGGTTGACCATCTTCGCGAACGGCAGGCGTCAATGCCTGGCTGGGGAAGTAATTGTAGCCGGATAATACCGCTTTCACCGAACTGAGCAATTCACTGAGGTCCTCCTGTTTGCAGACATAGCCCGCTGCACCGGATTGCATGCAGCGTATCGCGAACAGTTTCGGGGTCTGTGAAGTGAGGACCAGGATTTTCGACGGCAGGCCCATGGTGTTGAAGCGGGCCAGTACCTCCAGGCCGTCGAGCTTGGGAATGCTGATGTCCAGAATGATCAGGTCGGGCATGCATTCACGGACCATCTGCATGGCGTCAACGCCATTATCGGTTTCACCGACGACCTCGTAGTTTTCGTTCTCCAGCAGCATTCTCACGGCCAGTCGAACAACAGGGTGGTCGTCGATGATAAAAACTGAGTTCATATTTAAATCCATACAAGCAGCGAAGAAAGCGCGCACCTTAGCTCAGATGTTCGGGCAGGCCCATGAAGAGACGTGGTCGGCACGTATATATAGGAAAGTTCCTACAGTAATTAGAGTCTCGGAGTACGTAAAAGCCTACTTTGAACGCTCCATGTTTAAAAAGATTTCGCGCTTTATTCTGGGGGTTAGTTAGGTTTTCAGGGCGTGTTTATTGCGTTTGGGAATTAGCCGTCGCGTCTATAGTATTATTCCTACAATACGGATGTGCAGTAAGTCATAACGTCTGAGCGTTCATCCAAAGGTCGGTGCGACGACCTGTTGCACAGTGTCATTGCGAACCTGAAACGCCGTTCAGCAGGTGGACAAGAACCGGGCCGTTCAGTGGCTTGCTCAGGCAGCCAAGCATTGGCAGACCCAGCTGGATGGCAAGCTGTTCGAGGTCAAGCAGTTGCTGTGCCGCAAGCCCGCTGAGCAGCACGGCATGCCGGATCAGCCCGCGCTTCCAGGCCTTTTCGATCAGATCCAGACCATCGAGGTCAGGGAGCCTCTGGTCACACAGAATGAGGTCATAGGGCTCTGGACTGCGTTCCATGGCAGCCATGGCCTCGCTGGCCGTCAGAACGGGAGTCAGCAGAAAATATCCCTGGTTGTTGAGCAGTATCTGGGTGGCGATCAACTGAAAGGGATGATCCTCCACCAGCAGGATTCGCAGGTTGTGCTTGAACATGAGGTTACCGGCTGGGACGAGGCAGGGGCGGTTCGAGCCGGGTCGACAGGTATCGTGCGGTTCCCGAAGGTGCCGCAGGCAGCTGGATGGCTTACCGGTTCGGCCATGAAGTGCCGGGATTATTGGGGTGTGTCGAAAACGCTGCGATAAGACGCGTCTGGCAGGTGTGTAGGACGTTTCTGAAGTTGAGGTGCGGTGAAGTCCACGGCCGAGCGAGCGAGCACCGGTTTCGGGTGGCTCTGCTCGCCCGGTACCCACCCTCAGAACTGCGCGGATCGGCCCGTCATTTCTCGGGCCATCTCGGTTGCGTAGCTGTCGGTCATGCCGGCAATGAAGTCGATCATGCGCAGAAACGAAGCATGCAGCGGCGCCTTCGGATCGGGCGCGCTGTTGCCCAGCAGATCGAGAATGCGCCGGTGCTTGAACGAGGGCGTACGGCCACCGAACTGCTCCACCGCAGCGCCGCAAAAAGCGTTGAGGAGAATTTCCAGCGTGGTGTAGGCGCCAATCTCGTGCAGGGTCTTGCGCTTGTCCTGAAAGATCTTCTTGCGGGCCATGTCCTTGGCGCTCAACACGCAGCGCTTGGCCGGACCATGCATGTGCTCCACCAGATCGCCCTGAAGCGTGCCGGCCAGCAGGGCATCCTGCTGCTCTACAAACGCGCGGGCCGCGGCATTGGTCAGGTGCTCGATGGCCTTGCCGCGCAGGATCGCCAGCTTGCGTCGCCGCGAGTCCGACGGGCCCAGTTGACGGTAGGTTTCCGGCAGGTCATCGCCCACCAGCCCCAGCAGCAGGGCTTCCACTTCGGCGTAATCGAGCAGGTCCATTTCCAGGCCGTCCTCGAGGTCGATCAGGGCGTAGCAGATGTCATCGGCTGCTTCCATCAGGTAAACCAGCGGATGACGTGCCCAGCGCTGCTCTTCCAACTGCGGCAGGCCGAGCTTGTTGGCAATCTGCTCGAGAATCGGCAGTTCGCTCTGGTAGCAGCCGAACTTGTGCTTCTTGTAGCCCAGCGAGTCGGCATGCCGAGCGGTCCACGGGTACTTCAGGTAGGTGCCCAGCGTGGCGTAGGTCAGCCGGGTGCCGCCGTCGAACTGGTGATACTCCAGCTGCGTGAGTACGCGAAAGCCCTGTGCATTGCCTTCGAAGTTGAGGAAGTCGTTGCGCTCGGTTTCGCTCATCGCATCGAGCCAGCCGCGGCCCGCTGCCTGGTTGAACCAGTTGCGGATCGCGTCTTCACCCGAATGCCCGAAGGGAGGATTGCCGATGTCATGGGCCAGGCACGCTGATTGGATCACCATGCCGAGATCGCTGGGGTCGCACCAGTCGGGCAGGGCGCTGCGCAGGGTTTCACCGACCCGCATGCCCAGCGAGCGACCCACGCAACTGACTTCCAGCGAATGGGTCAGGCGGGTGTGGATATGGTCATTGCTGGAGACCGGATGGACCTGGGTCTTGCGTCCCAGACGCCGGAAGGCACCTGAGAAGATGATGCGGTCATGGTCCTTGTGGAATGGGCTGCGCCCCAGTTCCTCAGGGCTGTGCAGGGTCTTGCCGAGTCGTTCGCGGTTAAGCAGGGTTTGCCAATCCAAGGCGGTCACTCCGTCAGTCGTATTGGCCTAGCTTCCCGGTTCGGCGCGCTGGCCGCAAGGCCTTCACATGCCGGCGGCATCGATATCGATGAGAAGCAGACGCGTGCCGTTGTCGAAGAACTGGCCTGCCGTCAGGCAATACTGGTTAGTGGTGGCGTCGCGGTAGGTGTTCGACAGAGTCAGACGGCGTTCGTGCCAGCCCTCGGCCAGAAGATGGTAGAAGTACGGACGCCACGACCAGTTGTGCCCCAGGTAGCGCGCATCGGCATGCCAGGCACCGTCTCGCCATTCCAGGTTGGGCGTCAACTGCGTGCCGTGGCGGTCGCACTGATAGAATCGCAGCAGCCAGGGATAATCGTGCAATTGCGGCAGTGCGCTGATCGGCGCCTGTGTCTGCGCCCAGCGCTGCAGACTGTCCATCAGAATGGCGAGACGCTGGCGCAGGTCCATCAGGCGTGCCCGTTCGGCCACCTTGCGCAACACATAGCGATCGCGCAGCTCGGCGAATCGGGCCACGAAGGCGTCGGCCGCGAAGAATTCCAGCTCGCCTTTCGCGAACAGGTAGCCCTGAACGTAACGTGCTCCGCACTCCAGAGCGAAGTGCAATTCGGCTTCGGTCTCGACACCTTCGGCAATGATCCAGCAGCCGGTCTTTTCCGCCATCAGCGCGAGCGCCTTGACCACATCGCTGCTCGGGCCGCCCTTTGCAGCAGCCTGAAACAGGCGCATGTCGAGTTTGAGGATATCCGGTTGCAACGCCAGAACCCGGTCCAGTTGCGAATAACCTGCGCCGAAGTCATCGATCGCGATGCGCGCGCCCGCCTCGCGATAACGCTCTACAACCTCGCTCAGACGCTGAATGTCGCCGCCCAGCTCGGTGATTTCAAACACCACACGTTCAGCAGGAACATGATGCTGCACCAGTTGCGCGAGGCTCGGCAGAGCCTGGCCGGGCCGCAGTCGGCTGATCCAGCGGGGGGAAATATTCAGGCTCAGAAACCAGTCCTCAGGCGCGTGATGCAGGCGACTCAAGGCGTGGTCACGAATCAGGCGGTCAAGTCGCCGCAGTTCGGCGGCCGGGACCTGCGGGTCGTTGAACAGCGGCCCGACCGAATGCAGCCGTCCTTCGCTGTCGCGCAGTCGGCCAAGCGCCTCGACGCCTGCTATGCGGCCAGTGGCGGTGTCAATGAACGGCTGGAAGCAGGCAAGGGGTTGCCCTGAAATCACGTGGCCTTCCTTAGTGAAGTTGGAATGAGCGGTAGGGAGGGAGGTAAACGCAAGCCGCCCGCTGTGAGTGTTCACAGCGGGCGAAATGTTACTTGGCAGGAGTTAGCAAGAATGCAGCCAACAGGTGTCTCAGCGTTTGCGCGCGCGACTCTGCAGAGCGACCTTGATCAGCGGTGTGAGCGTGATGCCCAGCTTGAGCAGCTTGCCAAGGAAGCTGGTGCGCCCGGTCTTGGCCCGCTTGCCGCTGAGAAAGCCCAGCAGCGCGACCGAACCCACTCCCCACAGTGGCGCATGGCGAATGCCCAGCGCACTTTTCCAGTCGTGACGCAGGCCCCTGAAGCGTTGCAGGGGCTGCAGCAGCGTGGTGGATTCGTGGCGTATTTCCTGGCGATGCATTTCCATGCGCAGACGGATCAGCGCCTTGCGCAGTTCGCGACGGGTGTTGCCCTGATGGGATTTGGGTTCGCTCATGGCATCAGTCGCTCACGGTCGTTGGCCAGTTCTTCGAGAGTCGCATGGAACGGCGAGGATTCGTCGAAGATGGCAGCCTTCAAGCGAAGTCCACAGAACACCGCAGCCAGGAAGTAGAACGTGCACAGGCCGATGATGCCGGCCAGCCTGTAACTGTCCCACAACACGATCAGCAGCAGTGCCGACAGCCCGGTGAGCAGCAGCAGACCGAACACCAGTGCCAGACCCGCGAACAGCAAAAGACTGACAGTACGCGCCTTCTGCTCCTGCAATTCGATGCCGAACAGCTCGACATGGCTGTGCAGCAAGCCCAGAAAAGCGGCACCCAAGCGCCGCGGTGAAGAGCCGTGGTCCGCGTGGGGCGGACCTGATTCCGTTCCCAAAGTCATGGTATTAGCGCCTTGTGGCCAGCAGGCCGATCAGGAAACCGGCACCGGCGGCCAGGCCGACCGATTGCCATGGATTGTTCTGTACGTATTCTTCGGTTGCGACGATTGCTGCTTCGCCACGCTCGCGCAGGGATTCTTCAGTCTGCTTGAGCGTCTCTTTGGCACGCAGCAGGCTTTCCTGAATCTGGGCACGCAGTTCATCTGCCTGATCACCCGCGAGGGTTGCCGTGTGTGCCAGCAGCTTCTCGGTGTCGGCGACCAGGACCTGAAAGTCTGCCATCAAGATTTCCTGAGCATTCTGTGCGGTTTGGCGAGGCATGGTTTTCTCCGTTTGGTGGCGTATGGATGTTTCGAGTACAGGGAATTGGCGAAGGTTCACTTCAATTGCTGCGTCGACGCACATCGCGTGGCGACGCGGCTTTCGCCTTGTGCTGGTGCGTGGCGTACAGGCATTTGCGCCAGATCGGCGCATCGGCAGATTACCGGTGGACAACCTTACTCCATAAGCGCAAGCCGCGAGAAAAAAACGGGAGGCTCGCGCAGGTGTTTCATAATGGCTGCGTTTGGCTATGCTCGTTGTGCAGGACGCAACGAACTGTGGTAGATGCCTCTATGTCTTTGACACAGCGCTGTCGCGCAGCAAACACCGGACCTACAGGAAAAACGTGCGTATCCGCTTGCCCGTGCAGCGTTTGACAAGACCCGACTCGTTCGGGGTCGTTCTGGAAGTACCGGCGCAGCGTCGGTCAGTGATTGGAGAGGGGCATGGAGCGGTTGTACTCGCTGCAAGGATTGAGGGGCCTGGCCGTTCTGGGTGTGGTGCTGTTTCACATGATGCCGATTGAGGCGCGGTTTTCCGGTGGCGATACCTTGCTGCCACCTTCGCTGGATTTCTTTCAGTTGGGGGTGGATCTTTTTTTCGTCATCAGCGGCTTCGTGATGGTGATCGTCAGTCGTGGCCGGTTCCAGAGTGGCGTCGAGGCTCAGCACTTTCTGTTCAACCGGGTGTCGCGGATCTATCCAACCTACTGGCTGTATTTCTTCATCACGCTCGGGGTCTTTCTGGTGCAGCCGGGTCTGGTCAACAGCGGTCATGGCTCGTCGAACCTGCTGATGTCGTTCCTGTTGTTGCCCAACGACAAGGTGCTGCTGGTGATGGTCGCCTGGTCGCTGCTGTTCGAGCTGTGGTTCTACCTGGTATTTACCGGCCTGCTGCTGTTCAAGGAGCGCCATCTGCCGTGGCTGATGGCGGGCTGGGCGTTGATCATCGTGGCGTTCAACCTCCTGCAGGACTGGCAGGATCAGTCGTCGGCGTTGAAGATCATCCTGCATCCCTATTCGCTGGAATTCATCATCGGTGTGGCGCTGGCGCTGTTCTTCTACAGCCGTCACAGCGCGCGCCTGCCGACGGCTGCCGTCTGGGGGTTGCTGGCTGTTGCGTTGCTGGCAGGTGTTCCGTTGATTGCGACCTATCGGCTCTACGACAGTCAGGGTTTGCTGCGCATGCTGATGGTGGGCGGCACGTTCGGTCTGCTGGTGCTGACTCTGGCGCTGCTGGAAAGACGACAAAAGATCTTCGTGCCGACGCCGCTGGTGGTCGTGGGCGACATGTCCTACACCATCTACCTGTCTCATCTGCTGGTGCTGGGAGTAATCGGGCGCATCTGGAATGGGGTGGGCGCATGGCCCGAGAGCTATCTGGACAACCTGTTCTTCGCAACACTGATGGTGGCGGCCACCCTGTGCTACGGCTGGGTTGGTTATCGCTGTTTCGAGAAGCCGGTGCTGGACCGCGCCAATGCGTTTGGTAAACGGCGCTTTAGAACTGGCGCGGCGAAGGTGGGTGCATAGAAATTTTTACATGGCGCCCAGAGGCAGGGCTCTGCTGAGATACGTCGTTGAACGGACGGCCGGATCGAGGAGACTTGCGGATGGGCCCACAGCTGTTTACCCCTTATGGCGGGATTACGGTCATGCTGCCCGCAGCACTGGTGATCGCTGCCTGGCTATGGACCGCCCGCTCGAAGCGTTCGGCCTTGTTGTGGATGGCGACGCTCTTTGTAGCCTACTCGATGGTGGTGATCAGCAAAGTGCTGTTCAAGGGCTGGGGGGTGGCGATCGAGAGTCTGGGGATCTATGTACTCAGCGGGCATGCCATGAATACCTGCCTGATTCTGACCGTCGCCCTGAGTCTTCTGGCGCGACAGTACGATCAGCGTCTTCGCTGGCCCGGTGCCCTGACCGGACTGCTGCTGGGCTGGCTGTACAGCGTCTTTTGCGTCGCGCCTTTCATTCATCCGCTCGCCGAGGCGGTGGCGGGGGCGCTGCTGGGTTCAACGGCGGCCTGCCTGTTTCTCCTTGGCCTCGAGCAGCATGCGACCAGGCGGATTCCTTCGTCCGCCGTTCTTGTCGGTCTGTTGTTCATCGCCATCAGCAGCACGACCACCAAGTACAACGCCGAACGACTGCTGGACCGTATATCGGTCAAGATTTCCGGCTCCGAGCGCGCGTTCAAACAGCCGGACTGGCGGGCTCCCGCTGAACCGCTGTAGCACCGATACGGCTGTCGGTCGCCTCGACGCGATCCAGGACCGGGCCTAGAATGTTTCGGCAGGTCACGCTCTTTACGAGGAGGATTCGATGCTTCCTGAATGCCAACTGTTCGGCACCCTGGGTTGTCATTTGTGCGATATCGCGCAAGCCGTGTTGCTGCCGTTCGTGGATGAGTGCGGTTTGCTGGTTGAGCGACGCGACATCTGCGAGGATGAGTGGCTGTTCGAACGTTATGAGCTGAGAATACCGGTGCTGCGTCGCGTGGACACCGGCGAAGAGCTGGACTGGCCTTTCGATGCGCCCCAGGTGGCGTCCTTTCTGAGCACGTAACGGATCATCTTTCTCCCAAGGCAAGACACGCATTGAATATCGATACCCGAATCAAGTTCCGCCATCTGGTGTGCTTTCTCGAAGTGGCGCGCCAGGGCAGTCTGGCGCGGGCCTGCGATGTGTTGTCGATCAGCCAGCCGGCTCTGTCCAAGACGCTCAAGGAGCTGGAAACCCTGCTGGCGACGACGCTGTTCGTGCGCAGCAAGACCGGCGCGGCGCTGACCGAAGCCGGTGTGGCGTTCATGCGCTATGCGGGGCCGAGCGTTCAGGCTTTGCGCGAAGGCGTGAACAGCCTGCGCTCCGGCGAGCACGAAACGGTCACGGCGCGTCTGGGTGTGTTGTCGACGGCCGAGAGCCTGCTGGTTCCCGAAGTCGTCGGGCGTCTGCACGAGCAGCACCCCGCATTGATCATCAGCGTCATGACCGGCCCCAGCGCTTATCTGTTGTCGCAACTGCGTGTCGGAGAACTGGATCTGGTGATCGGGCGAATGACTGACAGTCCACAGATACTGGGGCTAACCTTCGAGCACCTGTACAACGAGTCGATGACCCTGGTGGTGCGTACCGGCCATCCGTTGCTGGCGGCACCCCTCAAACCTGAAAGCCTGGCGAATTTCCCGCTGGTATTGCCGCTGGCGGGCACCACTATCCGCAAGTTCGCCGACAGCCTGTTCGTGCAATGCGGCATACAGCCGCCGCGCCAGCGCCTTGAAACGCTATCGCTGACGCTGAGCCGACGCTACGTCGAGCGCAGCGATGCCATTTGGATCGCGCCGCTGGATGCCGTTCTGCAGGAGTTGCACAACGGCACGCTGGTCGAGCTGGACATGGGCATCCGTGAGCCGGGCGGTTCGGTGGGGCTGTGCAGCAACCCGGCTGTTCCCCTGACACGCGCTGCCCAGTGGTGTGTGGATGAGTTTCGGGTCGTTGGCGAGACCTACCGACAGATGTCCTATACATAACCATTTGGTTATGGATGGCAGGCAATTATTCAGTGTTGGTGGATGCATGAAGCGCGCGACACTTCGCCGCAGCCTGTCGCGTACGTGTTCGACGCTCGCGCGCCCATAAGAAAGCCAACAATAAGGAGAACGCCATGTCTGTCGCGGACAACAGCCGCTTCGTCATTCGTGATCGCAACTGGCATCCCAAAGCCCTGACGCCTGATTACAAGACCTCGATCCTGCGCTCACCGCGCCAGGCACTGGTCAGCATCCCTCAATCCATCTCAGAAGCCTCCGGGCCGGATTTCTCGCACCTGAAGTTCGGTCAGCACGACAACGACCTGTTGCTCAATTTCAACAACGGCGGGCTGCCGATCGGTGAGCGCATTCTGCTCGCCGGTCGGGTCTGTGATCAGTACGGCAAGCCGATTCCCCATACGCTGGTGGAAATCTGGCAGGCCAACGCAGGCGGTCGTTATCGCCACAAGCGTGACGCGTACCTTGCGCCCATGGACCCCAATTTCGGTGGCGTGGGCCGGGCACTGACCGACAGCGAAGGCAACTACAGCTTCCGCACCGTCAAGCCCGGGCCGTACCCTTGGCGCAACGGTCCCAACGACTGGCGTCCGGCGCACATTCACGTGTCGATCAGTGGCCCGTCGATTGCCACGCGTTTGATCACCCAGCTGTATTTCGAGGGCGATCCGCTGATTCCGATCTGCCCGATCGTTAAATCCATCGCCAATCCCGATGCGGTGCAAAGCCTGATCGCCCGGCTTGATCTGGCCATGGGCAACCCGATGGATTGCCTTGCGTATCGCTTTGACATCGTTCTGCGCGGTCAGCGCAAGACTCACTTCGAAAACTGCTGAGGAGGCCCGACATGCCCGTTCAATTGCTGCAGGAAACCCCTTCGCAGACCGCAGGTCCCTATGTGCACATCGGCCTGGCACCGCAAGTGGCCGGCAACCCGACTCGCGAGCTGGAAATCTGGAACGAAATGGCCAGGCCCGGCGCGCCAGGTGAGCACATCGTGTTGCTGGGCAACGTCTTCGATGGCAACGGCCACCTGATTCGCGACGCCTATCTGGAGTTCTGGCAGGCCGATCACGAAGGCGCGTATCACAGCGAATACAACCCGGCGAACCCGTTCAACGGCTTCGGTCGCACTGCCACATCCGACGATGGCCAGTGGGTTCTCAAGACCATCAAGCCCGGTTCGATGCGTAACGCTGCCGGTGTGCCGATGGCCTCGCACATCAACGTTTCGCTGTTCGCCCGCGGCATCAATATTCACTTGCAGACCCGGCTGTATTTCGACGATGAAGCACAGGCCAATCTCGTCGACCCGGTGCTCAACCTGATCGAACAGCCACAACGCCGTGAAACGCTGATTGCACTGCGCTGCGAGGTGGATGGAAAAACGGCCTATCGTTTTGATATCCGGGTGCAGGGCGAAGGCGAGACGGTGTTTTTCGATTTCTGAGCAATGTGCGTGCGCTACACGGCATCTGCAGGCGCAGGTGACCTTATAAAAATAAAAGGAAATGTTCATGACACTATCCGCTCGCGGGCCTGCTACTGGCACGCTCGACGTTCAGGCTTTCATCAATGCCCAGCCGTTGTCGGGTTACCAGTGGCGCGTGGTTGCGCTGTGCTTTCTGATCGTCTTTCTCGACGGCCTGGACACGGCGGCGATGGGCTTCATCGCGCCGGCCCTGAGCCAGGACTGGGGCATTGATCGCGCCAGTCTGGGGCCGGTGATGAGCGCCGCGCTGATCGGCATGGTGTTCGGCGCGCTGGGTTCCGGCCCGCTGGCCGACCGCTTCGGACGCAAGGTGGTGCTGGTGGTGGCGGTGTTTCTGTTCGGGCTGTTCAGCCTGGCGTCGGCCTACAGCACCAACATCGACCAGTTGCTGGTGCTGCGTCTGCTCACCGGTCTGGGGCTGGGTGCGGCGATGCCCAACGCCACCACGCTGCTGTCCGAATACACGCCTGAGCGTCTGAAGTCGTTGCTGGTTACCAGCATGTTCTGCGGTTTCAACCTGGGGATGGCCTGCGGCGGTTTTGTGTCCGCCAAGCTCATTCCCAGCATGGGTTGGCACAGCCTGTTGATGCTCGGCGGCATCCTGCCGCTGATCCTGGCCGTGGTGCTGATGGTCTGGCTGCCGGAGTCTGCGCGGTTTCTGGTGGTGCGCAACCGGGGTGTCGAGCGGATTCGCAAGGTGCTGGCGCCGATTGCGCCGAAGGAAGTCGCGGGTGTAACGGCGTTCAGCGTTCCTGAACAGAAGACCGTCAGCAGCCGCAATGTCTTGAAAGTGATTTTCTCCGGCACTTACAGTGCGGGCACCCTGTTGCTGTGGCTGACCTACTTCATGGGGCTGGTGATCGTGTACTTGCTGACCAGCTGGCTGCCGACGTTGATGCGTGACAGCGGCGCGAGCATGGAGCAGTCGGCGTTCATCGGCGCGCTGTTCCAGTTCGGTGGCGTGCTCAGTGCCGTGGGCGTCGGCTGGGCCATGGACCGTTACAACCCGCACAAGGTGATAGGCGTGGCCTACGCACTGGCCGGCGTGTTTGCCTGGCTGGTCGGGCAGAGCCTCGGCAACGTCGCAGTCCTGGCGACACTGGTGCTGGTCGCGGGCATGTGCATCAACGGCGCACAGTCGGCGATGCCTTCGCTGGCGGCGCGCTTTTATCCGACTCAGGGCCGCGCCACGGGCGTGTCATGGATGCTGGGTATCGGCCGGTTCGGTGCGATTCTTGGCGCATGGGCCGGTGCGACCCTGTTGGGACTGGGCTGGTCGTTCGAGCAGGTGCTGACGGCGCTGGTGGTGCCTGCTGCACTGGCCGCGCTGGCTGTCCTGATCAAGGGCTGGGTCAGCCACTCGGACGCCACTTGAAACCTTTTACTCTGGAGCGCTGATGTGAGCAGACCGGGCAATCAACTTTTCGACACGTACTTCACACAACCCGACATGCGCCGGATTTTTTCGGACGAGGGGCGGGTGCAGGGCATGCTCGATTTCGAGGCTGCGCTGGCGCGGGCCGAGGCCAGGGTTGGTCTGATTCCGCAAAATGTGGTGTCAGACATCACGCAAAGCTGCCGCGCCGAGCTGTTCGATTTCGACGCGCTGGCGATTGCCATCGGCAACGCAGGCAACTCGGCGATCCCTCTGGTCAAGGCGCTGGGCAAGCGCATCGCTGCGCACAGCCCCGAGGCCGAACGCTATGTGCACATGGGGGCGACCAGTCAGGACGTCATGGACAGCGGTCTGATTCTGCAGATCCGGGACGCTATCGATGTGCTGGAACGCGACCTCGGACAATTGGGCGACGCCTTGACGCAACAGGCGCAGGTTCACGAGGCGACGCCGCTGGCCGGCCGTACCTGGCTGCAACAGGCCACGCCCGTCACGCTGGGCATGAAGATCGCAGGCTGGCTGGGGGCGATTACGCGCCACCGCCAGCGCCTGAACGAAATCAAGCCTCGCGTGCTGTGCCTGCAGTTCGGCGGCGCGTCGGGCAGTCTCGCGGCGCTCGGCGATCAGGCGTTCAAGGTGGCCGAAGCGCTGGCGGATGAACTGCAACTGCACTTGCCCGAGCAGCCGTGGCATACGCAAAGGGATCGGCTGGTGGAGTTCGCGTCGTTGCTCGGTCTGATCGCGGGTAGCCTTGGCAAGCTGGGCCGGGATGTCAGTCTGCTGATGCAGACCGAAGTGGGCGAAGTCTTCGAACCGTCTGCGCCGGGCAAGGGCGGGTCCTCGACCATGCCGCACAAGCGCAATCCGGTGGGCGCTGCGGTCATGATCGGCGCGGCCACACGTGCGCCGGGTCTGGTCGCAACGATGTTCTCCGCGATGCCTCAGGAGCACGAGCGCAGTCTGGGCCTGTGGCATGCCGAGTGGGAAACCTTGCCTGAACTCTGCTGCCTGGTGTCCGGTTCGTTGCAGCAGGCATTGCAGGTGGTGCCAGGCCTGCAGGTCGATGCCGAGTGCATGCGGGTCAATCTGGAATCCACTCGGGGGCTGGTGCTGGCCGAAGCGGTCAGCATCGCCCTGGCGCAGCGCATCGGCCGCGATGCCGCGCACCACCTGATCGAGCAGAGCTGTCGTCAGGCGGTGGAGCAGGGCGTGCACCTGCGTCAGGTGCTGGGGGAAAACCCTGAGGTCACCGCACAACTTTCTTCCGACGAGCTGGATCGCTTGCTCGATCCGGCCCATTACCTTGGCCAGGCCCGACGTTGGGTCGAGCGCGCCGTGGCCGAACACACAAGGATCACGCAATGACCGAAGACGAACGTTATCAGGCGGGCATGCAGGTGCGCCGCGCCGTACTCGGCGATACGCATGTCGATAACAGCCTGAAAAAGTTGACGCCGTTCAACGAGGAATTTCAGGAAATGATCACCCGGCATGCCTGGGGTGACATCTGGACACGTCCGGGTCTGCCGCGTCATACCCGGAGCCTGATCACCATCGCCATGCTGATCGGCATGAACCGCGAAGGTGAGCTGCGCCTGCACCTCAAGGCCGCCAAAAACAATGGCGTGACCCGCGAAGAGATCAAGGAAGTGCTGATGCAGAGCGCGATCTATTGCGGCATTCCAGCGGCCAACGCCACCTTCCATCTGGCCGAGGAAGTGTGGGATGAAATGGGTGTGGAGTCGCTGAACAAGGACTGATTGCTTGAATTGAAAACGCCGCCGCAGTGCTGAACTGCGGCGGCGTTTTTCGTGATGCCAGCGCTGTCAGAGCAGCGAGAGCGGGTAGCTGACGATCACACGGTTTTCGTCGAACTGGTTGGTGCTGTAGTCGCGCCGCATTGTCGAGTTGCGCCACTTGACTGACAGACTCTTGAACGCGCCGCTCTGGAACACGTAGGCCAGCTCGGTTTCCCGGGCCCATTCCTCGCCGTCGGTGATTGTGCCGGTGTGCACGTTTTCGCCGCTGATGTAGCGATTCATCAGGGTCAGACCGGGCACGCCCAGACCCGCGAAATCGTAGTCGTGGCGCAGTTGCCAGGATTTTTCCCGGGCGTTGTCGAAGCTCGAGTTGTAGCTGTCGTTGGCCAGAGTGCCGCCGCTGGTGCCGTTGACTCGCATCCATGCGCTGTCGCCGCTGACCTTCTGCAAACCGACATAGAACGTATTGCTGCCGTGACGGGCAGAGAGCAGGGCCGACCAGGTCTTGTTGTCCAGATCGCCTGCCAGCGACTGACCGTCGTCCTTGCCCTGGAAATAACCGAGGTTTGCACCCAGCGTCCAGCTGCCCAATGGCTGGCTGTGCAGCAGGTTGACGTATTGCTGGTGATAGATGTCTTCAAGCTCGGCGTACCACAGGCCGACCTGGGTGCGTTTCTCATTGAAGACGTACTCGCCGCCACCGAAGTTGAAACGATCCGAGGTAAAGGCGGCGCGGCCGTTCATGGACATGTCTTCCATGCTGGCGTCGTTGCGCGGGCTGTTGCCACGGAATTGGCCACCGTACAGCGTCAGACCGTCGATTTCCTTGGAGGTGATCTGACCGCCCTGGAAAGTCTGCGGCAGGGATCGTCCGTCATCGGAGCGCAGGATTGGCAGCACTGGCATCCATTCGCCGACCTTCAGTTCGGTCTTGGAGAAGCGTGCCTTGCCCGCGACTGCCAGACGCCCGAAATCGTCGGCCGGACGGCCATCGCTGTGAATCGGCAGCAGTTGTGTGCCGCCGGTGCCTTTGCCGCCGTCCAGTTTGAGCGAATAGAGGCCCAGTACGTCGACGCCGAAACCCACGGTGCCTTGGGTGAAGCCCGAGCGGGCGTCGAGGATGAAGTTCTGGGTCTATTCTTCGGCGTAGTTCTGGGCGTTGGCCGGGTCGACGAAGTTGCGGTTGATGTAGAAGTTGCGTAGGTTCAGATTCACCTTGGCATCTTCAACGAAACCGGCAGCCTGAGAGACGGCGGGTATCAGGCTGGTTGCGATGGCCGCAGAGAGGCCGCAAACGACTTTGCAGGGACGAGATGAGCGCATGGAAGACCTTTTTTGTAATTATTCAGTCAGTGAAGCTGGGTCTGATAGTGAAAGGCCGGGGTCAGCTCTGCAATTGTGAAACCATGGTTTTGGGCGATTACCGAACGTTAATGAACCGGTTCGAACATTTTATCCGGGACGATGCGAAGACAGCCTGCGATGCTCACTGCCATGAACGTTTTCAGCGTATTTAGTCCCGACAATATTGAGTAAGGAAGCCCGATGAGCACTGCCAGTACGCCACTGTCCGGCGTCAATCAACCCCTCAAGGGGATCGGTTTCATTCTGCTGGCCACCTTTCTGTTTGCCAGCCACGACACACTCTCCAAATACCTGTCCGGCTTCTATCCGATCATTCTGGTGGTGTGGGCGCGCTATCTGGTGCACACGCTGCTGATGGCCTGCATCTTCATGCCGTCGTCCGGTCTGCGGGTGCTGCGTACCAAGCGGCCCGGCCTGCAGGCGCTGCGTGCACTGGCTTTGCTGGGCACCAGTCTGCTGTTCACCAGCAGCCTGATGTTCATTCCGCAGGCCGAGGCCACGGCGGTCAACTTTCTCGCGCCGCTGCTGGTCACTGCGCTGTCGGTGCCGCTGTTGCATGAGCGGGTGACGCGCGGGCAATGGATTGCCGTGATCGTCGGTTTCATGGGGGTGATGATCATCATTCATCCGGGCGGCGAGTTGTTCACGCCCGCGATTCTGTTGCCGCTGTCTTCGGCGTTCTGTTTTGCGCTGTATCAGTTGCTGACCCGGCTGGTCAGCCCGTTCGACAGCCCGACTACCAGCAACTTCTTTGCCGGGTTGTTCAACACCCTGTTGATGAGCGTGCTGGTGCCCTTCTTCTGGGAGGTGCCTGAACTCAAACACCTGCCGTTCCTGCTCGCGCTGGGCGCCTGCGGCATGGCCGCGCACCTGCTGCTGACCCAGGCCTTCCGCTTCGCCGCACCTGCGATGCTGGCGCCGTTCAGTTACTGCCAGATCGTGTTTGCCGGTCTACTGGGTTTCATCGTGTTCGACCACATGCCCTCGCCGACAGCGCAGGCCGGTATCGCAATCATCTGCCTGAGCGGGCTGGCGGCTGCGTGGCAGCAGCGGCGTAAAGGCGGGTAGTTGTCGCGGTCTTGCCCCTCACATAAACACCAGCGAGCCAGTAAGTTGAGTGCGACCTGATGAGGAATGCGACCCGATAAAAAAGGCCCGCTCACTCACGTGAACGGGCCTTTCTCATGTGCATCACCCCATCATTCTTTGAGGTCAGGCACCTTGCGCGGAGCCATGAAGTACATCCAGATCAGTGCGATGAAGTACATCGCCGGGATCATGGTGAACAGCACGTTGTAGTTGTTATTGGTGGCGGTCAGGACCGCGCCGACGATCTGGGTCATGAACATGCCGCCGATTGCTGCACACATGCCGCCGAAGCCGAACACTGTGCTCATCATGTGCTTGGGGGTGTAGTCCATCACCAGGCTCCAGATGTTGGCAGTCCAGGCCTGGTGCGCACCGACGGCCAGCGAAATGGCCAGAACCGCTACCCACAGGCCGCTGGCGTTGGCGGCGAAGACCACGCTGCAGATGGTGATGGCGAAGATCAGCATCGACACCAGACGCGCCGTGGTGGCCCTCACGCCCCGGCCGATCAGCCAGGAGGACAGGATGCCGCCGCCGATGCTGCCGAAGTCTGCGGTCAGCCAGATCAGGATCAGCGGGATACCCATCTGGGTGACGCTGATGCCCAGGTTGTATTGCTGATTGAGGAACGGCGGCAGCCAGTAGAGGTAGAACCAGAACACTGGCGCAGTGATCGCATACGCCAGGGCGAAGGCCCAGGTGCCGCGCATTTTTAGAATGGCCGAGAACGGCATTTTGACTGGCTCGGGTTCGACTTCCTGATTGATGTAGTCCAGTTCGCTCTTGCTGACGGTGGGGTGTTCTTCAGGGTTGTAGTACTTGAGGCGCCACATGATGACCCAGATCAGGCCGAGCGAACCCATTGCCACGAACGCGGCCTGCCAGCCCCATACAGTGAGAATCAGCGGCAGCAGGGCGGGGGTCAGCATGGCGCCGACGTTGGTTCCGGCGTTGAAGATGCCGGTGGCCACCGCACGTTCGCCCGCCGGGAACCACAGGCGTGTGGTCTTGACGCAGGCCGGATAGTTGGCGGCCTCGGTCAGGCCCAGAATGAAGCGGCAGACCATGAAGCCGGCCGCCGAAGTGGCCAGACCGTGTGCGCCGGTCGCCAGGCTCCACAGCAGCACGGCCAGGAAGAACGCACGCTTGACGCCGACCCGGTCGATGAACCGGCCCTGCAGCACGAAGCCTACTGCGTAACCCACCTGGAACCAGAAGTTGATGTTGGCGTAGTCCATCGCCGTCCAGCTCATTTCCTTGGCAAGAATCGGCTGCATGACCCCGAGGGCTGCGCGGTCGATGTAGTTCAGCGTGGTGGCGAAGAACACCAGAGCGAGCATGCCCCAGCGAGTCTTGCCCACGGCGAGTGCGCCGCGAATCTTTTCGCCCATGCCCGCATGGGCGGCCTGGGCGACAGGGTTGGTCTGGGTATTGAGCATGATGTTCTAACCATCCGTTCCAAGACTGCGCTGCTGGCGACAGTCGGACTGAGAAGTCCACTCGATTCAGGCGTTATGCGTGTGCAGTGAAGCCGCTGCGATTCGAAAGCCATGGGGCATGGTCTTGCGAAACGTTTTCAGGGCCGACAATTTACAGGCTGTTGCTGACGAGTGCGCTGGATTGTTTCAGGAAACGAAGTGCCGGATCGATTGTGTGACCGGATGGGCTCTTCGATCCTGCAACCGTGGACGGCGAACGGAACTGACGAGCGGGGCGGTTGAGGTGCACATGAGCAATGTTCCTGTTGTTTGAATTGTTATGGTTTGCTACGGGTAACGGGTGTTCGAAACGTTCTGCTGCGCTGCAAGGTGAGGCTGATGGTGAGCATTGCGCCACGCATCGTCAATCAAGTAACTCGGCTTCTGTTCGATAATCGAACGTAAAACTAACCGGTTCGTACACTTTATGTTGCTGTAGTATTTTGACAGGCAAATACTTGAATGGCACCTCTGAATAAGGCCGGGAAAGGCCAGGAATGCGGTGCTGTCCAGTCACGATTCGTCAGGGTCGTGTTCATTCAGGAGCTAGAAGCATGCAGCGTTCAATTGCCACCGTATCCTTGAGCGGTACTCTGCCCGAAAAGCTCGAGGCCATCGCCGCAGCCGGCTTTGATGGCGTCGAGATTTTCGAAAACGACCTTCTTTACTACGATGGCAGCCCTCGCAACGTGCGGCAGATGTGTGCCGATCTGGGCATCGCCATTACCCTGTTCCAGCCGTTTCGCGACTTCGAAGGCTGCCGCCGTGACCGCCTGCAGCGCAACGTGGACCGTGCCGAGCGCAAATTCGATTTGATGCAGGAGCTGGGCACCGATCTGGTGCTGGTCTGCAGTAACGCATCCGCCGATTCGGTGGGCGACGAAAACATCCTGCTCGACGACCTGAGTCTGCTGGCCGAGCACGCCGGTGCGCGGGGTCTGCGGGTCGGTTACGAAGCGCTCGCGTGGGGGCGTCATGTGAACACCTGGCAGCAGGTCTGGAATCTGGTGCGTCAGGTGGATCACCCGGCGCTGGGTGTCCTGCTCGACAGCTTCCACACCTTGTCGCTCAAAGGTGATCCGAGCGCGATTGCGCAGATTCCGGGCGACAAGATTTTCTTCGTGCAAATGGCAGATGCGCCGATTCTGGCCATGGAC
The DNA here is from genome assembly GCF_030209155.1 of Pseudomonas sp. fls2-241-TYG-175. NCBI lineage: Bacteria > Pseudomonadati > Pseudomonadota > Gammaproteobacteria > Pseudomonadales > Pseudomonadaceae > Pseudomonas > Pseudomonas sp. fls2-241-TYG-175. The sequence continues at coordinate 35,628 of NZ_JARVSO010000022.1, forward strand.
GTGCTGGAATGGAGCCGTCATTTCCGCTGCTTCCCCGGCCAGGGTGAGTTCGATCTGGCAGGCTTTCTCGCGCCGATCCTGCGCAGTGGCTACACCGGCCCGTTGTCGCTGGAAGTGTTCAACGACGGTTTTCGCGCGGCACCGACCCGCGCCAATGCGGCTGACGGTCTGCGCTCGCTGCTGTATCTGGAAGAAAAGACTCGCCAGTTGCTGGCCCGCGAGGCCGAGGCAAAAATCCCCGACATCCTGTTCAGCCCGCCACCGGCCAGCACCTACAACGGCGTCGAGTTTCTTGAATTTGCCGTCGATGAAAGCCACGGCGCACGCCTGTCGGGCTGGCTGGAGCGACTGGGCTTCGCCAAGCTGGGCCAGCACCGCTCCAAGGCCGTCAGCCTGTTGGGGCAGGGCGATATCAAGATCGTCCTTAATGCCGAACCGTATTCATTTGCTCACAGCTTCTTCGAAGCCCACGGTCCGTCGCTGTGCGCGACCGCATTACGCGTCGATGACGGGCATCAGGCGCTGGAGCGTGCGCGGGCCTTCAAAGGCCAGCCTTATCGCGGTCTGGTCGGCCCCAACGAGCGCGAGATTCCATCGGTGCGCGCCCCGGATGGCAGCCTGATCTATCTGGTCGACAACGCCGCACCGGGCGATTCGATCTACGACAGCGACTTTGTCATCAACCCGCAGGTAGCCGGCAAGGGCGGGCTGCAGCGCATTGATCACATGGCCATGGCGTTGCCAGCCGACAGCCTCGACAGCTGGGTGCTGTTCTACAAGAGCATTCTGGACTTCGAAGCCGACGACGAAGTCGTGCTCCCGGACCCTTACGGGCTGGTCAAGAGTCGCGCCTTGCGCAGCCGCTGCAGCACCGTGCGCCTGCCGTTGAATATCTCAGAGAACCGAAATACGGCGATCTCCCACGCGCTGTCCAGTTATCGTGGTTCGGGCGTGCACCACATCGCGTTTTCCTGCGAAGACATCTTTGCCGAAGTCAGCCGCGCCAAGGAAGCCGGTGTGCCGCTGCTGGACATCCCGCTCAACTATTACGATGACCTGGCGGCCCGCTTCGATTTCGATGACGAGTTCCTCAGCGAACTGGCTTACTACAACGTGTTGTACGACCGCGATGCTGACGGCGGCGAGCTGTTTCACGTCTACACCGATGCGTTCGACGGGCGATTCTTCTTCGAGATCCTGCAGCGCAAGAACGGCTACGTCGGGTATGGCGCAGCCAACGTTGCAGTGCGTCTGGCCGCAATGGCCAAGGCGCGCAGTGTGGCAATACGTCAGGCGCGGTTGTGAGCGTTTGATCTGATCGAACCGGTCGCTGCAGGCACTCGGGTGCCTCGCAGCTTCCCTGCCTCGACGCTCGGCGGCATACTCCACGTACAACCCGTGGTCATGAGCCAACAATGAAAACAACCGACGACTCCGTTGCCCTCGAACCTGTCACGTTGCGGCCCTCGGGACGCAAGAACAATCCTGAAAAGACCCGCGAAGACATCCTTCAGGCTGCCGTTGCCGAATTCGTCGCCCACGGCCTTTCAGGCGCGCGCGTCGATGCGATAGCCGAGCGCACGAAGACGTCCAAGCGGATGATCTATTACTACTTCGGCAGCAAGGAACAGCTCTACGTCGAGGTTCTGGAAAAGCTTTACGGCGATATCCGCAATACCGAAAGCGAGCTGAATCTGGGCGAGCTGGAGCCTGTCGAGGCAATCCATCGAGTGGTGGAGTTCACCTTCGATCACCACGACAACAACGTCGATTTCGTGCGCATCGTCTGCATCGAAAACATTCACAACGGCGAAAACGTCAAGCAGTCCGATACCATTCAGGCCAAGAGCCAGAATATCATTCGGGCGCTGGAAGGTATCCTGCGTCGCGGTGAGGAAAGCGGAGAGTTCCGCGCGGGCGTGCACCCGATCGACCTGCATCTGATGATCAGCTCGTTCTGCTTTTATCGCATTTCCAACCGCCACACGTTCAGCGAGATATTCCAGATCGAGCTGTGGAGCGATGAGGTCAAACAGCGTCACAAGGCCATGATCTGCGACGCTGTGTTGCGTTACCTCAAGGCCTGAACGCTAAAGGCTGTGGAAGTGCTGCATCATGCGCTCGGCATCCGCTGACCGGCCGCTGAACAGCTCGAAGGCTTTGACGGCCTGAAACACGGCCATGGTCGTGCCGTCCAGCGTGCGGCAGCCCAGCGCGCGAGCATGCCTGAGCAGTTCGGTTTCCAGTGGAAAGTAGATGATTTCCGCGACCCATTGCGCAGCACGCAGCAGTTCCACCGGCAGCGGTGTACCGGGCAACTTGGCCATGCCGACCGGTGTGGTGTTGACCACGCCGTCGGCTTCGGCCATTGCCGCAGGCAGATTCAGACCAACCTGCGCACGGCCCGCGCCGAAATGAGCGGTGAGGTTGTCCACCAGACCCTGGGCACGCTGCGGTTCGACCTCGAACACGCTCAAGCGCTCGACGCCTGCACTCAACAACGCATAAGCCACCGCAGCGCCCGCGCCGCCTGCACCCATTTGCACGACGTGCTGGCGTGGCGCCTTGTCCAGACCACGCTTGAAGCCTTCCGCGAACCCCAGACAATCGGTGTTGTGGCCGGTGCTCTTACCGTCCTTGAACACCACGGTATTGACTGCGCCGATGCCGCGCGCTTCTTCGGACAGTTCGTTCAAAAGCGGAATGACCGCCTGCTTGCAGGGGAAGGTGATGTTCAGGCCGGTGAAGCCGCAGTCACGTGCACCTTCAATCAGACGGGGCAGGGCGCTGATGTCCAGTTTGAGCGCATCGATGTCGATCAGGCGATACAGATAGCGCATGCCCTGCGCGTCACCTTCGTGTTCGTGCAGCGCCGGGGTGCGTGATGCCTGGATGCCTGAGCCGATCAGGCCGGCGAGTACGGAGGTTGATTCAGCGTGGCTCATGACGATATGTCTCTTGTTTTTGTCGTGCCGCCCGATGGCGGGAGGGTTTCAAAAAATGTACCAGATGGTTAATAGTGACGCAGTGGCTGATCAATTGCCATGTGTTGATTCTGTGCGGTGATCGCCCCGATCAGGGATAATGCGCGGCCATAGCCGTTCAAGCCTTTCAAGAGATGACGAGTCCACGCATGTCCGAATCCGTTTTTCGCGCCGCTCACCAGCAAGCCAGCACGCTGTACCTGCCAGCAGGCCCATGGACGACGGTGCTGGACTGCCTGTGCGCGAAGTTCTCCGCCATCAGCCGCGAAGAGTGGCTGGACCGTATCGCCCGGTCGCGGGTGCTGGATGCCAACGGCCAGGCCATCACCGCTGACCTGGCTTACCGCGAAGGCCTGAAGATTCACTATTTTCGCGAAGTGCCGAACGAGACGCCGATTCCAGTCGTCGAGACCATTCTGTATGCCGATGAACATCTGGTGGTCGCTGACAAGCCACACTTTCTGCCGGTCACGCCTGCGGGCGAATACGTCGAGCAGACCCTGCTGCGTCGTCTGATCCACCGTCTGGATAATCCGGATCTGGTGCCCCTGCACCGCATCGACCGCCATACCGCCGGGCTGGTGCTGTTCTCGGCAAACAGGCAGACCCGTTCGGCGTATCAGGCATTGTTCCCAACACGTCGTATCGACAAGTTCTACGAGGCGATTGCGCCTGCGCTGCCTACGATGGACTTTCCGCGGCTGCACGAGAGCCGTCTGGTCGATGGCGAGCCATTCTTCCGCATGCAGGAAGCATCGGGGCCTGCGAATACACAGACTCGAATCGAGGTGCTCGAACGCAATGACTCGCTGTGGCGCTATGGGCTGTACCCGGTGACGGGCAAGAAACATCAGTTGCGCGTACACATGGCCGCGCTGGGCGCTGCCATCTGCAACGACCCTTTCTACCCGGAGGTGATCAGGGACGCAGTCGATGACTATCAGCAGCCGCTCAAGCTGCTGGCAAAGGCGCTGCGGTTCGACGATCCGCTCACTGGCGAGCCGCGTAAGTTTCAAAGCCAGCTGAAACTCGACTGGTAGCCGCGAGGCGAGCAGACGAAAAAAAACCCGCACTCGGCGGGTTTTTTCATATCAGTAACGTCACGCGAGGATCACAGATCCTTGACGGTACGTACCTGATCCTTGTTGATGCGGGTTTCTTTGCCATCAAGCTGCTTGAACTCGTAGAAGCCCGAGTCCTCATCATACTTCGGAGTGTCGACAGACTGGATTTCACGACCATCATTCAGAGTGATCACAGTGGGCGAAGCGCAGCCAGCCAAAGAGGCGATGCCCAATGCAAGCAGAAAGGCAGCGGGAAGGGTCCGTTGTTTCATTACTGTGTCTCCAGATGGATTCTTGATTAACTGACCGTAAGACGTATACACCCGCCGCAAGTTCAATGAACAGTCACTTGCGTCGGTTGTCATCTGATCCGGCCAGCAGACAGGGTGTGTTCAGGTTGGCCAGTCTCGGGTCTCCGGCGTCCAGTTGCAGGGCCACTGGATGCAGGGGTGCCAACGCCCGCCGTGGGCTGCGCTCGCCTGTCTGCCATGCGGCTTCCAGCGTCGCAGCGTGGGCGGTCGGGATGATACATAAAAGCGGCTGCCAATGTTCACCTTCACGCACCATGACCGGGTTGTCCGGGTGCCTGTCGGCTAATTGGCGCAACGCGTCCAGCAGCGATTTATCGATCAGCGGCACGTCGCAGGGCAGCACCAGCAGCGCGTCATGCTGTGCCTGCGGCAGCGCGGCGAGTATTCCGGCCAGCGGACCGTTGAAGTCAGTGTCACTGTCCTGAACCAGTCGGTCAGCGTAAGCGGCGTAACGTTCGAGGTTGCGATTGCAGGAAATGATCAGGTCGTCGGTCAGTGGGCGGGTCAGGCGATGCAGGTGCTGGATCATCGGTTCGCCCTGCCACTCGATCAGCCCTTTGTCGCGCCCGCCCATGCGCTGGCCGCGACCTCCTGCGAGCAGCAGAATCGAGCAGGGCGGCAATGGGGCAGAGGCGTTCATCAGAGACTCGGCAGGCAGTGAAAAGGAGTGCTGTGATATAACACCGGCCTGTTTCCTTAACAACCGGATCGAGGCCATGAAAGCAAAGGCTGACACACCTTTTGTACCCCTGAACATCGCTGTACTGACCGTCAGCGACACCCGCACCCGCGAAACCGATACCTCGGGCCAGATGTTCGTCGATCGCCTGACCGAAGCCGGTCACGGCCTGATCGAGCGCGTCCTGCTCAAGGATGACCTCTACAAGATCCGCGCTCAGGTGGCGACCTGGATCGCCGATGAGCAGGTTCAGGTCGTACTGATCACTGGCGGCACCGGCTTCACTGGACGCGACAGCACGCCGGAATCCGTGGCCTGTCTGCTGGACAAGCAGGTCGACGGATTCGGCGAGCTGTTTCGGCAGATATCGGTGCCGGACATCGGCACCTCGACCATTCAGTCGCGTGCGCTGGCCGGGCTGTCCAACGGCACACTGGTCTGCTGCCTGCCAGGCTCCACCAACGCCGTGCGTACCGCCTGGGACGGCATTCTGGCTGAACAGCTGGATTCACGTTTCCGTCCGTGCAATTTCGTTCCGCACCTCAAGCAGGCCGAGCCCTGCGCGACCCGTGGTTGAACGGTCATGAGCGTTGAGCCCAAGGCCTTGATGCCTGTCGAAGACGCCATCGCGCGTTTGCTGGAGATGGCCGAAGCTGCGCCGATCACGCAGCATGAGCGTGTGCGGCTGGCTGATGCCGAAGGTCGCGTGCTGGCGACCGATCTGGTGTCGACGCTGGACCTGCCGCCGTGGTCCAACAGCGCCATGGATGGCTACGCCTTGCGCGTGGCCGACTGGCGCGGAGAGCCCTTGCCCGTCAGCCAGCGTATTTTCGCGGGCCAGGCTCCCGAGCCTCTGGCGCCCGGAACCTGCGCACGCATCTTCACCGGCGCGCCGGTGCCTGAGGGTGCTGATTGCGTCGAGATGCAGGAAAACGCCGAGGTCCTGGATGATCAACGTGTGCGTTTCACCGAATCACTGAAGCCCGAGCAGAACATTCGTCCTCAGGGCCAGGAAACCCGGATTGGCGACACGGTGCTGGCGGCCGGTACACGGCTGGGGCCGATCGAACTGGGGTTGGCTGCGTCGCTCGGTCTGGCCGAAGTGGACGTTGTCCGGCGGGTGCGCGTGGCGGTGCTGTCCACTGGCGACGAACTGATCGAGCCGGGCCAGCCGCTCGGGCCGGGGCAGATCTACAACAGCAATCGCGTGCTGTTGTGCAGCTGGTTGAAGCGTCTGCAGTGCGAAGTCGTGGATGCCGGAATTCTGCCGGACGATCTCGCAAAGACCCGCGCTGCATTGGCGAGCCTGCATGAGGTCGACCTGATTCTGTCCACCGGCGGTGTGTCGGTGGGCGAGGCGGACTTTCTGGGGCATGCCTTGCGCGAAGAAGGCGAGCTGTCGCTCTGGAAGCTTGCCATCAAGCCAGGCAAGCCGCTGACGTTCGGGCATTTTCGGGGTGTGCCGGTGATCGGCCTGCCGGGCAATCCCGCTTCTACGCTGGTGACTTTTGCCTTGCTGGCCCGCGCCTATCTGTTGCGCCGTCAGGGCGTACTCGATGTCACGCCCTTGAAGTTTGCCGTGCCGGCCGGATTCGCCTGGACGCGTCCCGGCAATCGTCGCGAGTACCTGCGCGGGCGTCTTGAACAGGGCAGGGCGGTTCCCTATCGCAACCAGAGCTCCGGCGTGCTGCGTAGCGCGGCCTGGGCTGATGGGCTGATCGAAGTGCGTGAAGGCGCCACGGTTGCGGAAGGTGACTGGGTCAACTTCATTCCTCTAAGCGAGGTGATGGGTTGACGTCGTGGCTGGCTGACCGGGCATGAGCTACCCTCAACAACGCTGACAAGTAGGGCATCCTGTTTTCGCCCCGGAGTATTGTTATGGCGTCATTGAGAGTGGCTTGTGTCATCCCGACCTACAACGGACATAAGGACCTGGAGCGCCTGCTGGACTCTCTGGCCACGCAGACGGCGTCGTTCGACACGCTGATCGTCGACTCCAGTTCGTCGGACGGCACGCTTGAGCTGGCGCGCGCGCGTTGCGCAAACGTGCTGTGCATCGACAGCAAGGACTTCAACCACGGTGGCACCCGGCAGATGATGGTCGATCTGCACCCCGAGTATGACGTTTACGTCTACATGACTCAGGACGCCTACGTCGAAGACGTTGATGCAATTGCCAACATCCTGCTGCCATTTGCCGACCCGAAAGTCGGTGCCGTGTGCGGGCGGCAATTGCCCCACAGGAACGCCAACCTGCTGGCCCAGCATGCGCGGCTGTTCAACTACCCGCCGACCTCGCAGATCAAGACCCTTGCAGACGCGCCCGTGCTGGGCATCAAGACGCCGTTCATGTCCAATTCGTTTGCGGCCTATCGCGGCGAAGCCTTGCTGGCCATCGGCGGATTTCCCCGGCATGTGATCCTGTCCGAGGACATGTACGTCACGGCCAAGATGCTGATCGATGGCTGGAAAGTGGCTTACGAAGGCTCGGCGGTCTGTCGGCATTCGCACAACTACAGCCTGCGTGAGGAGTTTCGGCGCTACTTCGACATTGGTGTGTTCCAGTCGCGTGAAGCGTGGATCTACGAAACCTTCGGCGGCATCGCGGGCGAAGGCATACGCTACGTGAAATCCGAACTCGCGTTCCTTGGCCCCAGACGTTTTCTCTGGTGGCCGATGTCCTTCGTTCGCAACGCCGTCAAGCTGCTGGCCTACAAACTCAGCAAGCAGGAAAAGCGCCTGCCCCGAGTCGTGAAGAAAAGGCTCGGGATGTACAAGCGATACTGGGACAGCCCGTATGCATGAGCCTGCCGTCGCGTCACGTTCCTGAACTCTCACTGATCGTGCCCATCGCTCCGCGTGGGCATGCCGCCCGTGACGCTCCGCGTCACATTCCCGAAAGCGCCTCTCTTTTTCTGAACGGCGCTTGATCAGCGGCCAGCCATCCATGAACGCAGAGATCACGGATGCATCTGCATTCGTGCGTCCGGTGCACTTATACGCTGTGCAAATGTAAATTTTCCTGAGTGGCCCCGTTTTCTAAAATGCCAGCGCTTCCCTCGCTCTGGATTCCGTCGCCCATGTCTTCGCTTGTCGCCATCGACCCTGTCATCCCGGCTGCCCAGCCCATCAAACCTGCGCCTGCGGTATTCGGCCTGCAGACGATCATCGGGCTTCTGGGCGTGCTGCTGGCGGTGCTGGTCGCCGGGATCAACGAGGGCGTGACGCGCATTGCCATGGCCGACATTCGGGGTGCGATGTTCATCGGTGCCGATGAAGCGACCTGGCTGGTGGCGGCCTATTCGGCGACCTCGGTTGCGGCGATGGCCTTCGCGCCATGGTTCGCGGTCAGCCTGTCGCTGCGACGGTTCACCCTTGGCGCTATCACGGCCTTCATCGTGCTTGGCCTGTTGTGCCCGTTCGCGCCGAACTATCCCAGCCTGCTGGTCCTGCGGATCCTGCAAGGTCTGGCGGCGGGCTGTCTGCCACCCATGCTGATGACCGTCGCGCTGCGCTTTCTACCGCCGCACATCAAGTTGTACGGGCTGGCCGGGTACGCCCTGACCGCAACCTTCGGTCCCAGTCTGGGTACGCCGCTGGCAGCGTTGTGGACCGAGCATTTCAACTGGCAATGGACGTTCTGGCAGGTCATCCCTCCGTGTCTCGTCGCAATGATCGCCATTGCCCACGGCATTCCTCAGGACCCGTTGCGTCTGGAGCGCTTCAGAACGTTCAACTGGCGTGGCGTGCTTCTCGGTTTGCCTGCCATTGCAGCGCTGGTGATCGGCATCCTGCAAGGCAATCGCCTGGACTGGTTCGAGTCCACCCTGATCTGCTGGCTGCTGGGCGGCGGACTGGTGCTGCTGGTGGCGTTCATGGTCAACGAATGGTTCACCCCGGTGCCGTTTTTCAAACTGCAGCTGCTGGCGGGTCGAAACCTGTCGCATGCCTTGCTGACCCTGGGCGGTGTGCTGATCGTCCTGACTGCGGTCGCCTCGATTCCGTCGTCCTATCTGGCCCAGGTGCACGGTTACCGCCCGTTGCAGACTGCACCGCTGATGCTGATCGTTGCTTTGCCACAGCTGCTTGCATTGCCTCTGGTGGCGGCGCTGTGCAACGTGCGCTGGATCGATTGCCGCTGGGTATTGGCGACCGGACTTGGCCTGCTCGCGCTGTATTGCGGGTTTGCGACGCAAATGACTTCGGAATGGATTCGCGACAACTTCTACAGCCTGCAACTGCTGCAGATCATTGCCCAGCCGATGGCGGTCCTGCCGTTGCTGATGCAGGCGACTGGCGGGATCGCTCCGCCCGATGGCCCGTTTGCGTCTTCATGGTTCAACACCGTGCGCGGTTTGTCGGCGGTTATCGCCACCGGCGTGCTGGAAGCCCTGACCACCTCGCGCCAGCATTTTCACTCCAACGTGCTGGTTGATCGTCTTGGCAACTCACCCTGGCTGGCTGCTGACGATTCGGTGGCCTCCCTGACCCATCGTCTGCACGAGCAGGCCGTGGTGCTGACCAGTGTCGATCTGTATTTCTGCATGGGCTGGCTTGCCGCCGGACTGATTTTGCTGATTCCTCTGATGCCGACGCGGGTCTATCCGCCTCGTGCGCCGAACTGATTTTCTGTCGAGACCTTTTTCATGAGCATGACTTCAAAACAGACCCTGGCCCTGTGTGGCGCGGCCATCGTGCTCGCCGGTCTGGGCATCTACACACTGACCGGTGACAGCACGCGCCAGGCCACCAATGACGCATTCATCACCGCCGATTATTCGGTGGTCGCGCCCAAAGTGTCGGGTTTCATCAGCCAGGTGCTGGTGGAAGACAACCAGCCGGTCAAGGCAGGGCAATTACTGGCGGTAATTGATGATCGCGATGTGCAGACGGCGCTGGCTTCGGCAGAGGCGGGTGTAGCGACCGCAGCGGCGGAGCTGGAGCAGGTCACCGCGTTACTGCAGCGTCAGACTGCGGTGATCGATCAGGCCAGGGCCGCGTTGACCGCCAGTACGGCAGCGGTGCGCTTTGCCGAGCAGGAACGCGACCGTTACGAGCATCTGGCAGGTGCAGGTGCCGGCACCGTGCAGAACGCGCAGCAGGCGCGCAACCGGATCGACACAGCCAATGCCAACCACGCCAGTGCCAGTGCGTCACTGGTGGCCGAGCGCAAGCAGGTCGACATCCTGACGGCTCGCCAGCACAGCGCCGAAGCGGGCCTCAAGCATGCACGGGCCGCGCGTGATCAGGCGCAGTTGCAGGTGTCCTACACGCACATCGTTGCGCCCATTGACGGTGTCGTGGGTGAGCGGGCGGTGCGCGTCGGTAACTACGTCAATCCCGGCAGCAAGTTGCTGTCAGTGGTGCCGCTCGCCGACGCCTACGTGGTGGGCAACTTTCAGGAAACCCAACTGACCCATGTGAGCGTAGGGCAATCAGTCGAGGTGCGTGTTGACACCTATCCCGATGAAGTCCTCAAGGCTCACGTACAGAGTATTGCCCCTGCCACCGGCGTGACTTTCGCTGCCGTGCGGCCCGACAACGCCACCGGTAATTTCACCAAGGTCGTGCAGCGCATTCCAGTGAAGATCGTCCTCGATCCGGGACAACCGCTTGCGGCAAGGTTGAGGGTCGGGATGTCGGTGGACGCCAGTATCGACACGCAATCCCCATCCGCTGAACAGCAAGTGGGTGCCTTGTGAACCGCATCGCTGCTGCGAGCAGCCTGGTGCTGTTGGCGAGTCTGTCGGGCTGCCAGGTCGGACAGGATTTCCAGCGCCCGCAAACCAGCGACGTGCAATGGTTGCCCATTCAGGGAGAACAGGCCGTCAGTCAAATTAATACCACCCCTTATAGCGCTCGATGGTGGGAGATATTCCGTGATCCCCAGTTGTCATCATTGGTTGATCGGGCGGCGGCTTCCAACCTTGATCTGAAAATGGCGGAGGCGCGACTGGCGCAAAGCCGGGCGGCGCGTCAGGTGATCGCCGGCGAGCAAGTGCCCAGTGTGGATGGCAAGCTGGGTTACCAGCGCAAACGCAACAGCGCCGAAGGGTTGAACGACCCATCAGGCAACGAGGGCAGGGCGGCGTTCAGCCAGTGGGACGGCGGCATCAATGCCAGCTGGGAAGTGGATCTGTGGGGGCGGGTCAAGCGCGAAGTCGAGGCTGCAGACGCCAACGTAGACGTTGCAGACAATGACCGGCGCGCAGCCTTGCTGTCGCTTCAGGCGGAAGTAGCCAGGGACTATCTGCAGCTGCGGGGCACCCAGTCGGTCCTCGCCGTGACCCGGCAAAACCTGCAATTGTCCCGCAACAGCCTGGAGCTTTCGAAGGTCAGGCAGGGCAGTGGGGTGGCGACCAATCTGGATGTGGCTGAAGCCGCTGCGCAGGTATCGGCGGTCGAGTCCCGTCTTCCAGTACTTGAGCAGCGACAGGCCAGGCTGATCAATGCATTGAGCCTGTTGCTGGCGCAATCGCCCAGAGCCTTGCAGAGCGAGCTGGAGAAATCCGTGGAAATGGGTGCCGTGCCCGCCACTGTACCCGTCGGCCTGCCTTCCGAGCTGGCGCAGCGCCGCCCGGACATTCGCCGTGCCGAAGCGCGGCTGCATGCGGCAACCGCGAGCATTGGTGTCGCACAAGGCGATTTCTATCCACGCATCGTGCTGTCAGGCAATGTCGGATTTCAGGCCCTGCAGCTGTCTGACCTCGGCAGTTGGGGCTCACGCCAGTTCGGCATCGGCCCACAACTGAGCCTGCCGATCTTCGAAGGCGGTCGGCTGCGCGGCATGTTGCGTTTGCGCGAAGCCCAGGAGCAGGAAACAGCCCTGGCGTATCAGCAGACCGTGTTGCGTGCGTGGCAGGAAATCGACGACAGCATGAGTCTCTACAACGCCAGCCAGCTTCAGCAGCGCAAACTGGACGAGGCGGTGCGCCAGAACCGTATCGCGCTGGATACCGCCAAGCGGCAATACACAGAAGGTGTGGTGGACTTCCTCAACGTCCTCACGGTGCAGCGCACCCTGTTGGATATCGAGGAACAGTGGGTCCAGAGTTCAACCACTCAAGCCCAGGCGCTGGTCGGGCTGTACAGCGCGCTGGGCGGTGGCTGGTAGCTCAGGCTTTTGCGGCCTCTTCTTCGTCGAGCCGGTCGGCCTCGAACAACTGGGCCAGCTCGACCCTGGCCTCGCGGGCTGTTTGCAGCACTTTTGCTTCGTCGTCGTAGATCTCGTGCTGCGCGGCGAGCACCTGTTCATCGTGACGCTTGAAACGACTGATGCGCGCATCGGCCTGCGCTTCGCTCAAGCCCAGCCCCAGCAGGGTCTGTCGCGACATTTCAAGGCTTGAGTAGAAGGTCTCACGCACTGCATGTGCACCGGCATCCATCAGCTTGTGAACGTGCTGACGGTTGCGGGCACGAGCGATGATCTTCATGTGCGGATACAGCTTGTTGATCAGTTCGGCCGTCTTGATGTTGATGTCCGGGTCATCGGTGGCAATGATGAAAAACTCGGCGTCCTGCACCTTGGCTGCTCTGAGGATTTCCGGACGCAACGGGTCGCCGTAGAACACTGGCACGTTGCCGAAGCTGCGAGAGAATTCGATGGACTCCACTGCAGTGTCCAGGGCAATGAACGGGATTTTCTGCGCACGCAGGATACGCGCAACGATCTGGCCCATCCGGCCCATGCCGGCGATGACCACGCGCGGCTTGTCGGTCTGGATGTCGCGGTACTCTTCCGGTACTTCCACCACTTTGGCCTTGGGCTTGATCCAGCGCGCCAATGCGATGAACAAGAGCGGGGTGATCGCCATCGACAGGGTGATGGTCAGTACCAGCATGTCATAGAGGCCTGCTTCGAACAGCCCCTGAGCGCTGCCGATCTTGAACACCACGAAGGCGAACTCACCGCCCGCTGCCAGCACCAGACCCAGGCGCAGTGCGCTGCGCTTGCTCAGGCCACCTGCGGTGCGGCCAATGATGAACAACAGCGGCAACTTGATTGCGACCAGCAACACCGTGAGGCCAAGCACCACCAGTGGCGCGCTGAACAGCAGGCCGATGTTGGCGCCCATGCCGACACTGATGAAGAACAGCCCCAGCAGCAAGCCTTTGAACGGTTCGATCTGGGCTTCCAGCTCGTGCCGGTATTCGGAGTCGGCGAGCAGCAGGCCTGCCAGAAAAGCGCCCAACGCCATGGACACACCGACCAGTTCCATCAGCCACGCCGTACCAATCACCACCAGCAGCGCGGTAGCGGTCGACACTTCCTGAATGCGGGTCTTGGCCACGATGCGAAACACCGGGCGCAGCAGATAACGTCCGCCCACGACCACGATGGCGATGCTGCCCAGTACGCGCAGACCATGGTTGATGCTTTCCTGGGTGCTGGTCGCATGGTCCCCGCCGGCCAGAAATGGCACCAGCGCGATCAGCGGAATGGCTGCAATGTCCTGAAACAGCAGAATGGCGAACGCCGTACGCCCATGCGGGCTGTTCAGTTCCTTACGCTCGGCCAGACTCTGCAGGCCGAAAGCCGTGGAGGACAACGCCAGACCAAGGCCCAGCACAATCGCGGTGTTCATCGATTGTCCGAACGCAACCAGGGCAACTGCGCCGATGACCAGGCCGGTCAGCAACACCTGCGCCGTGCCCACGCCGAACACTGCCTTGCGCATCACCCATAAACGCTTTGGCGACAACTCAAGACCAATAATGAACAGCAGTAATACCACCCCGAGTTCCGAGATGTGACTGACACTCTCCGTATCTCCTATCAACCCCAGCACCGATGGGCCGATCACGACGCCAGCGGCCAGATAACCGATCACGGCACCCAGCTTCAGGCGCTTGGCCAATGGCACGGCGATGACGGCGGCGAATAGAAATACCACTGCGGCCTGCAGAAGGCTGCCTTCATGGGGCATGTGAAACTCCTTGGCAATGACAGGAAACGATTTGAAACAGGTCCGCATTAAACCACGTGAGTTTTTCACGGCAACGCCGAATCCGGCATGACGAACATCAATCGCATTGATGTTTGCACGCAGGATCATAGAAAGGGGAGGCGGTGAGTCGCCGGGACGTATTCCGTCCATGCCATCGGTCATGCATCAGCGTAAGATGTCCGCGCATTTGCGCAGAGCCGATGCCGTTCATGACGTAATCAGGAAAACCGAAATGACCAACAAGCAGCGTTTGATTTACTCGATTCTGATCGCTCTGAGTGTGCTGGCGATCATGCTGGGCCTCTCGCACCTGCAGAACAGCGGTGTGATCAGCGAGAAGACCTTCCAGTACATCGCCATCGGCGTTGCTGTGCTGGTGGTGGTGCTCAACGGGATCATGCGCCGCAAGGTCAGGCGCTGAGTTTCACGGAGCGTCGGATTACCTGCTCGATTCGCCCAGCCATTCCATGGCACGAGGATGCAGACTGTAGGTCTTGTCCTCGTTGAGATGGATGACGCCTTCATCGCAAAGACGCTTGAGCACCTCGCGTACGCTGAGGAATGACAACGGCACGTCCAGCCTGAGCAGTTGACTGTGCACGCCTCGCACGCCGAGCGACTGACCGCTTTCGTTCGACACCAGCAGTGCATCCAGCACCTTGAGTCTGACCAGGCTGGTGCGCAGACCGAAGCTCCTGAGCAGCAGCCGGATGTGATCATTGCCCGGACGCTCGATCTCTGCCGCAGGCGATTGGACCTGGGTCTGCGCCTGCGCAGAAATGGCCGTCTGCCTGAGCATCGTACGGGTCGTTGTTCCTTGACGATTGAACATGCGCAAATTCCTTTTCAGGCTTTTAAACAAAATCTCATCTATAAGACGAACGAGCGGCGCAAAACCTCAGGTGCGAACCCAAAAAAATAGCAGAGAGTTGCACGACGAGCCGGATTACCTGCGTACAAAGTCGCGAAAACAGCGGCGTCGAGCACGGATGACTTCAGGCGCAAGGGATGTTTCAGGATGTAAGATCAGCGCCGTCTCTGGACATGAGTCAGCCTTTGGGTGAGTTGGTGCCACGTGTGTTCAGGACCGGATTTCCGTTCTGGTTCTGCGTCACATAAACCGGCAATACCTTGGGCAGTGACGTGAGCAGGCCCGAGATGTCTCGGGTGTTGTAAGTGCCGCCAAGACGAATCGCACCGGTGGCATTGTCCGCCAGCAGGATCGGCGTCTGCAGGTAACGGTTGATCATCGGCAATGCCTGGCTCAACGGCAGATCATTGAAGATCAGCTTGCCGTTGCGCCACGCCAGACTGGTGTCGTCGGCGGCGACATGACTGATGCCGGGGCGGTTATCACCGGTTTTGTAAGTGGCTTGCATACCGGGGTCCAGGTGATCGCTGAAGTCCGGTTGCGAGCGATCGCTGCTGACCTGTACCGACCCCTCGACCAGCGTTACCCGAACCTGATCCTGATAGGTCCACACATTGAAGCGCGTGCCGGTCACCTTGATGCTTCCTGCGCCGGCGTCCACGACGAAAGGGTGGGTGAGGTCATGGCTGACTTCGAAGAACGCCTCGCCTTTTTTCAAGGTCACGCTGCGGCGGTCCTTGTAATTGGCGTAGGTCAGTTCTGTGCCCAGGTCCATTTCCACGCGGCTGCCATCGTCCATGGTGATGAGACGAGTAGCATTGGTCGTGATGTAGGTTTCGTAAGCGTTGGGAATCAGTCCCTGGTTCCAGCCGATGTAGCCAGCCACCGGTACAGCCAGTGCGGCAACGGTTGCAGCCACGGCGAGAGGACGCCAGTTGCGTCTGCGTCTTGGCAAGACACCAGGCACTGCAGCTGCGCTCGATACGACGGGCGAGGGCGGCGGATTGACGGGTTCCAGCTGTCCCGACATCTCCCATATATCGCGCATTGCCTCGAACTCGGTCGCGTGCAGCGGATGAGCCTTGAGCCACTGATCGAACAGTTTCCGCTCGGCAGGCGAGCAGTCGTCAGCGTGCAGTCGCATGCACCAGTGCGCGGCGGCATCGGTGATCTGCTCGTATTCTGCTTCGCTGAGGCTGGGTTCGTTCATGGGCTCTCCGTTACTGACCGCTGGCGCATTCTACCCCCGGACAGGAGAGGGAGAGAACATTGGACCGTTACGATGTATCAATCCCGGCTTAATTCTTCGTGAATGTGATCTGCTCTCATTGATGTATCGGGCTGCGGGAGTGTTTCTGGAATGCGCTTGGCGCTACTCTTGATCGCAACCCAATGCCTGCCCTGACCGTCATGATCCGGAGTTCCAGATGCACGCCGCTCACCCTGATGACTCGACCCGAACCCTTTCCCTTGCGCAACTGACCGAGCTGTTGCAACGAATCTTTCTGGCCCATGGCACGTCGATGGATGTGGCGACTGTTCTTGCTGAAAACTGCGCCAGCGCCCAGCGGGACGGTTCGCACAGTCACGGCATCTTTCGCATTCCGGGGTATCTTTCTTCGCTGGCCAGCGGTTGGGTGGACGGCAAGGCGGTGCCGGTTGTGGAGGATGTCGCATCTGCATTCGTGAGGGTCGACGCGGCCAACGGCTTTGCCCAGCCCGCGCTCGCGGCGGCGCGGCCGTTGCTGATCGACAAGGCGCGCAGCGCAGGTATTGCGATTCTGGCCATCCGAAACTCCCATCATTTTGCGGCGCTGTGGCCGGACGTCGAGCCGTTCGCCGAGCAGGGGCTGGTGGCCCTGAGCATGGTCAACAGCATGACCTGCGTTGTGCCGCACGGTGCGAAGAAGCCGTTGTTCGGAACCAACCCCATCGCGTTCGCGGCGCCTCGCCATGGGTCGACGCCATTGGTTTTCGATCTGGCGACCAGCGCCATGGCCCATGGCGATGTGCAGATCGCAGCGCGCGAAGGCCGTCTGTTACCCGAAGGGATGGGGGTGGATCGGGAGGGACAGGCGACCTGTGACCCCAAGGCGATTCTGGATGGCGGGGCGCTGCTGCCGTTTGGCGGGCACAAGGGTTCGGCATTGTCGATGATGGTCGAACTGCTGGCGGCAGGTTTGACCGGCGGAAACTTTTCGTTCGAGTTCGACTGGTCGAAGCATCCCGGTGCGCAAACGCCCTGGACCGGCCAGTTGCTGATTGTCATCGATCCCGACAAGGGCAGTGGCCAGTCCTTTGCGCAACGCAGCGAGGTGCTTGTGCAGCAGCTTCATGGTGTCGGTCAGGCGCGTATGCCGGGTGATCGTCGCTACGCCGAGCGAGCCAGATCGATGGCGAATGGCATCGAAATGAACGCCAGCGATGTGATGCGCCTGCAGGCACTGGCAGAGAATGACCATTCGTCGTAACCGGGCTTGTATTAGCCTCTGGATCTAAATACTGTATGCATAACCAGTAAAGAAAAAGAGGTGTTCCATGTCCCTGAAGTCAGCGCATAGCCCGGTTGCCCATCAGCTTCGCACCGGTACGTCGGTCAACGAAATGCAGCGTGAAGATTTTCTGGCTCTGGCCGCAGCACTGCGCCAGTTCAATGCGTACGAGGCGCAGGTTTCCATGGTCGTCGCGGCTGCTCAGGCAGGTGGTGACTATCGTGAAAACCGCGCGAGTGAATAAAGCCCGATAACTCAACATGATTAATGGATGCAGCGTATCGTGATGGATGCAATTCCGCCTCAGGTGCATCCATATGAAAGATTTCGGCTCGCGACTGAAAGAAGAGCGCCAGGCATTGGGGCTATCGCAACACAGATTTGCCGCCATTGGTGGTGTCGAGGCCAATGCCCAGGGCAAATACGAAAACGGTAAGCGCATGCCGCGTTCCACTTATCTGGTGGCGCTGAGCGAGAAAGGAGTCGACGTGCTTTATGTGCTGTGCGGTAAAAGATTACCGGTCTGCATTGACTCACTCTCGACTGCCGAAAAAGACATCATCCTGCGCTTCAGATCACTGAGCTGCGTCGACCAGAGCGCGATCAGCCAGCTGGCGTTATCGTTGTGCAAGCGTCTCGACTGATCACCTGACACGCCACTTCTGTTGCTTGTGAATATACGAAACGTATATGCTTCGTATATTCAAAGTGAGGTGAACCATGGGCCTAGTCAAAATTTCCGAACACATGCACGCGGATCTGCGTTGCGCCAGTGTTGCGTTGAGTCGTTCCATAAATGCTCAGGCGGAGCACTGGATGCGCATCGGCATGCTCGCAGAGCTGCATCCAACGTTGGACTACAGCGAAATCTGTCAGATGCTGATTCGTCTCGAAGACGCTGACGGTACTGTGCTGTCGACTCAATCCTTCAAGCTGACCGAACTGTCGAAGGCGGCCTCATGAGCGGCGGCATCAGTCTCAAGACCGAGCAGGATCTGGTTCAGTTGCGCATCGCCGGCAGGCTCGCGGCTGACGTGCTCGCGATGATCACGCCTTACGTCAAGGCAGGCGTGAGTACCGAAGCACTGGACGACATTTGCAACGAGTACATCGTCAAGGAGCTCAAGGTGATTCCGGCCAACGTCGGGTATCACGGCTTTACCAAGACAACCTGCATTTCCCCGAATGCGGTGGTCTGCCATGGCATTCCGTCGGCATCGGACATCCTCAAGGAAGGCGACATCGTCAACATTGATGTGGCCGTCATCAAGGATGGCTGGTACGGCGATACCAGTCGCATGTATCTGGTCGGCGAGGTCAGTCCGCTGGCCCGGCGTCTGGTCGAAACCACCTACGAAGCAACCCGTGCAGGCATTCACGCGGTGCGTCCGGGTGCGACGTTGGGCGACATTGGATATGCGATCCAGAGCGTTGCCCATCGCGAAGGTTTCAGCGTGGTGCGCGAGTACTGCGGGCACGGCATTGGACGCAAATACCATGAAGAGCCTCAGGTGCTGCATTACGGTACGCAGGGCAAAGGCCTGAAACTCAAGGAAGGCATGGTCTTCACCATCGAGCCGATGATCAACGCAGGCAAGGCGGGCACCCGCACATTGCCGGATGGCTGGACCGTATTGACCAGTGACATGTCACTTTCAGCGCAGTGGGAGCACATGGTGGCAGTCACCTCGACGGGTTTCGAGCTGCTGACGCCCTGGCCCGAGGGCACAGGTTCTTATCCTGCGATCTGAGTCGCATTGCAGCCCAAAAAAACGACCTCCAGGTGAGGTCGTTTTTTATTGTGAGTCTCGACAGTGCCGACTCAGGTCTGCTCAGGCTGCGTACGCCGCTTCCAGTGCACCTCTGTCACACCAAAGCCTTGAGCCTGCAAGGTCGCCAGCCTCACAGGCCCGGCGGCGACATGATCGCTGACCGTACCGACACCTGCATGCAGCGTTGCGCAATGCAGCGCATCGCTCTGGCAAAGTTGAAGAGTCTGGTGAAGAAAGGACCGGGTTTCACCCTTGAACCGATAGTGAATTTCAAATTCCGTTTGATTCATCATTACCTGCCTGCAAGGCGTAGACACTACGCCATCCTAAAATGAGTACGTGGGGTACTGGGCAGTTCGAAGCCGGGGCTGCTTCGACGCTGCAACATCATTTCGAGATCGATACAGGCGTGTACTGCTACGCGTCGCCTTGATCGGACTGCTGTCTCAGAAGGGTAGCGCGAAAATTACACCGTTTCGATTGCAAGTGAACAGTTGTCCGACAAGTGGCGCAAAGCCATATCTGTTCGCGTGTAAAAGCTGTGTATGACTGTCCGAACGAAGGTGTCGCTGTCGGGGGCAGTAGCACGCGCAACCACCTATGGTATGTGCCATGCAGGTCCTTTATATGTGTGAATACAGAGGTGTCATCGCCTCGCCTTCCGAAGAGCGGGAGCAGGTCGAGATAAACGTTTGGCCTGGCTAGCGCTGCTCGGCAGCGTGATTCATTTCTTTCAGGTGCGTAACAAAGTTTGCGGTAGGGATGTACACCGTGTCGGTGTAATAGGCTTTGAATCCGTAGGCGGTGACGGACACTTGGCACGGAATGCTTTCTTGTCCGGCCAAAAGATTTTCCAAGGCTGCCCCCGAGGTGATTGGCATCGGGACAGGTACCTCTTTTTCTTCGGTTGTGTTGAATGACAGCGAAGAACGGAAGTAAAACGTCCCGCTTTTGCCGGGCTTGGTGTCAGCTTCAAGAAGACCGATTCCCCGCGCTTTAATCGTGTGATTCACATCGAAATTCTTATCATGGTCCAAGGCGCACACGAATTTAGGCGTATTTTGATTCTGCTGCTCATAGATATTGAAGACTTCGCTAAGATTTTGATCCGATTCAAGTTTTACATAAAGTACGGAGTCGCCGGGTTGGGAGAATCCCGCAAAAGTCAATGATGCGGTCGGAATGTTGGGTGTGCGTGCGCATGCGCTGCACGTGAGCACGGTGACGAGTGTCATTAGTTTCAGGGGCGTGGTCATTTTAAACTTTTCACGTAGGCATCAAACAGAAAGTCCAAAGCACATTTATTTTCTTCAATCAGTGCAACCATCATATGGCCCGCGAACGCATGGTTCAGATTGACTGTTGCATTGATATTAGGGCCTTGACCCACACTCCATCGCTCTCCGAAGTTCGCGACGTGGTCTGACGCATCTGGTTTGTCTGGGTGAGCACGAATATTGATCCACATTTCGGCAACGGGCGTTGGTTCAGAGTAATAGATATCAGAACCCAGCCAGACCAGAGAGCCTTTGCCGACAGGGTCCAAGGTTATCAGAAGCGCGATTTTATAGCCTTTGTCAGACAGGATCCTGGAGAGGTGAGCTCCATTCCATCCACCGAGACTGTGTCCAACTATATAGACGGGGGAGGATTTGCCAGGGATAAGCTTGATGAAATGATCTTCGATATCACTTTCCCCGCGAGCCTTCTCATATCCCCAAACATACTTTGTATATTTCTCAGAAAGCTGCGCATTTGTCATTCTCTTCGACATCAGCAAGTCCACATCATCGATGTTACGAAATGCGCCTTGAAAATAGTAGCTTTGCTGGTCTCCGGCGCCGCCGATGTAAAATATAACAGGCTTGGCGGCGGGTACAGGTACGACCTTGATTTGTGAATTGCTCACTGCTGTCAAGGTGTGCGTTGTCGCCAAGCTTGCGGTGTTGCCATTGGGCAAAATTATTTTCTCTGCTTCCATGCTCTCAATCTTCCAAAAATAGTTTGATACTTTCAGCCAGGTGCGAGCTCACTCTATGTGTGTAACCCTGCGCATCGCTGATCCCGTGTTCAATACTGCCATCAGCGCGCTGAATACCGTAGGCATGGTGTGGAACAGGTTCGCCCGACGTTTCATCGACGAGTCTTATTTTATCGTCGAAGTGCACTGGCATTGGCGCCAACCCACTGAAAGGCGCAGGCACGAAAGTGTCGCCGATTATAATAGTGCTCGAGCCAGCCGTTACGATATTGCCATGGGCACCAACGCTATCCACGGTGGCAGCATTTAGCCCATTTATGAACACTGAAGAAGAGACTCCACTGTTAATCGGACTACCGCACGCGGACGTGTCGCCAAGGCGCGCAGCACCCAGGCCTTCGAAGATCACATCGGACGAGCCGGTAGCGAGCGAATTGGTAGCGTGACCCGAGATCGGGCACGCAGTGGGGTCAGTGATACGCGCCGCAGGTTTGCCGCTCATGGGGACGTCCGTTTCAGATATTCAAGGGTGAATAGTAAAGATGAACGTACGCGTCTGGAAGGCACTGGATTTTCATGAGTCAGCACACTGCTCGGCTGGTTTGGCGGGGGGGCAAGCCAGCCGAAGGGCAATGTTATCTGACTGGAGCAGAACTCCCTTATACCAAGGGGGACAGCCCGGTAGCATCTGGGATTTTAAGTTCGGGTGACTTGGTAAATGACAGTCGCGTTTGAGCAAACACACCTGACCGGTCACCAATTTGTGACCTCAATCTTCCTTCGGCACCGTCCAGAACAGCTGCACACCACCATCATCACGCCAGGCGAGGGTAACGTTGTCGTTTTCGGCTATTTCTTCAAGCAGTTGAGCCCAGTCATCTTCCGATTCGTCCTGCAGACGAAAGAGCAGGGCTGCTCTGGATTTCTGCGCGGTCGGCGAGTTGATGATCTTCTGTACCCGAATGCCCATGCGCTGATAGGAGTCGGGGGCTGAGGTTGCTGAGGATTGATTTGCCACGGAAAAAGTCCCTGAATAAGCTGTACGTGCGTACAGTATTTGAGTGTCGGATCTTTCGCAACACTTACGCAGGATAATGTTTCCGCCCTTTGATGATGCCTGTATCGTTTCACCTGCACATTCGTATAGGCCCAAGGAGTGAACATGAAATTCAAATTGCTGGTGCTGCCTGCCGTGGTTGCGGCTTCTCTCATGTTGTCTGGATGCTCCACCCCGTCGGTCGTCACGTTGCAGGACGGAACGCAATACATCACCAAGGATGCGCCAAAGACCAAGAGCCGTGACGGTTTCTATGAGTTCGAAGATATTTCGGGCAAAACCATCCGGATCAAGGCCGACGAAGTGGCCACTGTCCGCCCCGAAGAGTGAGACAGCGCTGCCCGGAGCAATCCTTCGGGCAGACTTCATTTCCCCGATTGACAAACCCTGCGACATTTTTCATAGTTCGCTTCTCGCAAACGTTTGCGCATCGATCCTGCGGATTGATTCTGCGTCGTTCGCCCGAACAATAATCACAAGATCGGAGATGAACTCATGAAGCTGCCATTCGCTGGACGCCTGCTCGCTGTCGCCATGTTTTCTGCCCTTGCGGCAATCGTTCCCCTCTCAGCCGTACACGCCCAGACCCCTGAAAAGCCTAAAGTCGCGCTGGTCATGAAATCCCTGGCCAACGAGTTCTTTCGGACCATGGAAGACGGTGCCAAGGCTTACCAGAAAGAACACGCCAGCGAGTTTGATCTCGTCTCCAACGGCATCAAGGATGAGTCCGATACCGCCAGCCAGATTCGCATTGTCGAGCAGATGATCGTTTCCAAGGTCGATGCACTGGTCATTGCGCCTGCCGACTCGAAAGCGCTGGTGTCGGTCTTGAAGAAAGCCTCCGATGCCGGGATCAAAGTCGTCAACATCGATAACCAGCTCGACGCCGACGTACTCAAAAGCAAGAACCTGCAGATTCCGTTCGTAGGCCCAGATAACCGCAAGGGCGCTGCCCAGGTCGGTGATTATCTGGCGACCAAGCTGAAGGCAGGCGATGAAGTCGGCATCATCGAAGGCGTGCCGACAACCACCAATGCCCAGCAGCGTACGGCCGGTTTCAAGGACGCCATGGACAAGGCGCAGATGAAAGTCGTGTCGGTACAGTCCGGCAACTGGGAAATCGACAAGGGCAACGCCGTCGCGTCCGCCATGCTGAACGAATACCCGAACCTCAAGGCATTGCTGGCCGGCAATGACAGCATGGCACTGGGCGCCGTTTCTGCCGTACGTGCTGCAGGCAAGACTGGCAAGGTGATGGTGGTGGGTTACGACAACATCAACGCCATCAAGCCGATGCTCAAGGATGGTCGAATCCTCGCCACCGCCGATCAGTACGCTGCCAGGCAGGCCGTGTTCGGGATCGAAGCGGCACTCAAGGCCGTCAAGGGCGAGAAGGTCGACACCAACGAGAAGGGCGTTATCGAAACGCCGGTCGAACTCGTTACCCAACCTTGATCCACACCGAGTGAAAGGCGTCTGCCCGAACAGGGCAGGCGCTGGGAGAAATGTATGTCAGCGTCTGCTCAGACGGCTGTTCTTTCGGTCAGTGGCATTGGTAAAACCTACGCTCAACCCGTGCTTGGCGATGTCGACCTGACGTTGATGCGCGGTGAAGTGCTGGCCCTGACCGGGGAAAACGGTGCCGGAAAAAGCACCTTGTCAAAGATCATCGGCGGGCTGGTCACGCCCACCACCGGCAGCATGCAATTTCAGGGGCAGCCCTACCAGCCAGCCAATCGCACCCAGGCCGAAAAGCTCGGGGTGCGTATGGTCATGCAGGAGCTGAACCTGCTGCCAACCCTGACCGTTGCCGAAAACCTGTTTCTGGACGATCTGCCACGCCGCGCGGGCTGGATCGATCGTAAGCGCCTGCGTGAAAACGCCATCAAGGCCATGGCCCAGGTTGGCCTGGATGCGATTGACCCGGACACGCTGGTTGGCGATCTGGGCATCGGGCATCAGCAGATGGTGGAAATTGCCCGTAACCTCGCTGGCGACTGCCACGTGCTGATTCTCGACGAGCCGACGGCGATGCTGACCTCGCGTGAAGTCGAAATGCTGTTCGAGCAGATCACGCGGTTGCAGGCTCGTGGCGTCTCGATCATCTACATTTCCCATCGCCTCGAAGAACTGGCCAGAGTGTCGCAGCGCATCGCCGTGTTGCGTGACGGCAAGCTGGTTTGCGTCGAGCCGATTTCCCGTTACAACAGCGAGCAACTGGTCACCCTGATGGTGGGGCGCGAACTGGGCGAACACATGGATATGGGCGCCCGGCAGATCGGCGAAGTCGCACTGTCGGTCAAATCGCTCAACCGCAAGGGCAAGGTCCAGGACGTCTCGTTCGATGTCCGCCGCGGTGAAATCTTCGGTATCTCCGGGCTGATCGGGGCGGGGCGGACCGAGCTGCTGCGCCTGATCTACGGCGCCGACATCGCCGACAGTGGCACGATTGAAGTGGGCCAGCCATTGCAGGCCGTCACCATTCGTTCGCCCGCCGATGCGGTCGAGCATGGCATTGCCTTGATCACGGAAGACCGCAAGAGCGAAGGCTTGCTGATGTCGCAATCGATCAGCGCCAACATCGCGCTGGGCAACATGAAAGCCATTTCCAGCGCAGGCATCGTCAATGCCGCTGACGAGCTCAAGCTCGCACAGCGTCAGGTGGACGCCATGCGTATTCGCAGCTCCAGCCCGACCCAATTGGTGTCGGAACTGTCCGGCGGCAATCAGCAGAAAGTGGTGATCGGCCGCTGGCTGGAGCGCGACTGCCCCGTCATGTTGTTCGACGAGCCAACGCGGGGCATCGATGTCGGCGCCAAATTCGACATCTATGCGCTGCTCGGCGAACTCACTCGTCAGGGCAGGGCGCTGGTGGTGGTTTCCAGTGATCTGCGCGAACTGATGCTGATCTGTGACCGCATCGGCGTGCTGTCGGCCGGTCGCCTGATCGATACGTTCGAACGCGACAGCTGGAGTCAGGACCAATTGCTGGCCGCAGCCTTTGCCGGTTATCAGAAACGTGATGCGCTGCTCAACGATGCAGCGCCCAGGAACGAGCCATGAAAAACGACACATCCCCGACGCTGACACTGCCGGCCCGTCGCGGCGGCACTTATTTCGGCCTGGGCACTTACCTGGGACTGGCGGGCGCCTTGCTGGCGATGATCGTCCTGTTCTCGCTACTCAGTGACCATTTCCTGTCGTACCAGACCTTCAGCACCCTGGCCAACCAGATTCCTGATCTGATGGTGCTGTCTGTCGGCATGACCCTGATCCTGATCATCGGCGGCATCGACCTGTCCGTGGGTTCGGTACTGGCATTGGCTGCAGCCGCGGTCAGCGTGGCTGTTCTGGGCTGGGGCTGGAGTGTGTTTCCGGCCGCGTTGCTGGGCATTGCCTGCGCAACACTGGCGGGCACCATCACCGGTTCGATCACCGTCGCATGGCGCATCCCGTCATTCATCGTCTCGCTGGGCGTGCTGGAAATGGCCCGGGGCGTGGCTTACCAGATGACTGACTCGCGCACGGCCTACATCGGTGATTCGTTCGCCTGGCTGTCCGATCCGGTGGCATTCGGTATTTCCCCGTCTTTCATTATTGCGCTGCTGGTGATCATCGTCGCTCAGGCTGTGCTGACCCGCACCGTCTTCGGTCGCTACCTGATCGGTATCGGCACCAATGAAGAAGCAGTGCGTCTGGCAGGCATCAATCCCAAGCCCTACAAGATCCTGGTGTTCTCGTTGATGGGGCTGCTGGCGGGCGTCGCGGCGCTGTTCCAGATCTCGCGACTGGAAGCGGCTGATCCAAATGCCGGTGCCGGGCTGGAATTGCAGGTGATCGCCGCTGTGGTCATTGGCGGTACCAGCCTGATGGGTGGACGCGGTTCGATCATCAGCACATTCTTCGGCGTGCTGATCATTTCGGTACTGGCCGCAGGCCTGGCGCAGATCGGCGCCACCGAACCCACCAAACGCATCATCACCGGCGCTGTGATCGTGATTGCCGTGGTGCTGGACACCTACCGCAGCAACCGGGCGCGGCGACAGGGCTGACATGGCAACCATCAAGGACGTAGCAGCACTGGCCGGGATTTCCTACACAACGGTTTCCCATGTGCTGAACAAGACCCGGCCGGTGAGCGAGCCGGTCCGGCTCAAGGTCGAGGCGGCCATCGCACAACTGGACTACGTGCCCAGTGCGGTGGCCCGTTCGCTCAAAGCCAAAAGTACGTCGACCATCGGCCTGTTGATTCCCAATGGCATGAACCCGTATTTCGCCGAGCTGGCCAGAGGCATCGAGGACTACTGCGAGCGCAACGGTTTCTGCGTGATTCTGTGCAACTCCGATGACAATCCCGAGAAGCAGCGCAGTTACCTGCGGGTTCTGCTGGAGAAGCGGGTAGACGGCCTGATCGTCTCATCGGTGGGCGCAGACGCGAGTGTTGCGGGAGGTCTTGCGGACGTTCGCACGCCGTTGGTCATCGTCGACCGCGAGCTAGAAAGTATCGAAGCCGACACGGTGCGTATCGATCACGAGCAGGGTGCCTATCTGGCGACGCGTCATCTGCTTGATCTGGGGCATAAACGCATTGCCTGTATCGGTGGGCCTCGCAACAGCACGGTTGCCGAAATGCGTCTGGCAGGGTATCGGCGTGCGATGCAGGAGGCGTCTGTCGAAATTGATCCGCAGTGGGCCGTACACAGTGATTTCACCAGTTCGGCCGGATACGAGGCCGCAGGCGAACTGTTGGCCAGGCATCAGCCCACCGCGATCTTCGCCGGTAACGACGTCATTGCCATTGGTGTGCTGAGAGCTGCCGCCGAACGCAATATTGCCGTCCCGCAGCAATTGTCGGTCATCGGTTTCGATGACATCGAAATCAGCCGCTATGTCTATCCCGCACTCACCACCGTCGGCCAGTCGATCATGCAACTGGGCGAAACGGCGGCGCAAATGCTCTTGTGCAGAATCGCGGCGCCTCATGCCTCGCCCGTCGAAAAGCGTCTGGTGACGCCTGTCGTCGTGGTGCGTGAATCCACGGCCGCACCCTACAACGCTCCTGATCAATGATGAGCACGCACAGCAACGAGTGAATGAGCCATGCAAGCAAAAATAGTGATAGTGGGCAGTCTCAATATGGATCTGGTGATCCGTGCCCAGCGTCTGCCGCGCCCTGGCGAAACACTGATCGGAGACAGTTTCGCTACCGTTCCCGGTGGCAAGGGCGCCAACCAGGCGGTCGCCGCTGCACGTCTGGGTGCTGAGGTGGCAATGATCGGCTGTGTGGGCGCCGATGCCTACGGAGAGCAGTTGCGTGCTGCGCTGCTGGCCGAACGGATTGATTGCCAGGCGGTGACAGTGGTCGATGGCGTACCCACCGGCATTGCCTTGATCGTGGTCGACGCCAACAGCCAGAATGCAATCGTCATCGTCGCGGGCGGCAATGGTCAACTGACGCCTCTGCTGATCGAGCGCTTCGACTCACTGCTCGCGGGTTCGGACATTGTCATCTGTCAGCTCGAAGTCCCGACCGAGACGGTCTTCCACACCTTGTCGCGTGCCCGTGAGCTGGGCAAGACCGTCATTCTGAACCCGGCGCCAGCCAGTGAGCCGCTGCCCGCCCACTGGTACAGCCTGATCGATTACCTGATTCCCAACGAAAGCGAAGCCCAGGCATTGTCCGGGATCAGCGTCGACTCGCCAGCCTCTGCGCAACAGGCGGCTCTGGCGCTGCTGGCAGCCGGTGCACGTAACGTGATCATCACGCTTGGTGAGCAGGGGACGTTGTTCGCCAGTGCCGCTGGCGTCGAACATATTCCAACGCGTCGCGTTCAGGCCGTGGACACCACCGCTGCAGGTGATACCTTTGTCGGTGGTTTTGCAGCGGCGCTCGCCAGAGGGCAGAGCGAATCGCAGGCCATCCGCTTTGGTCAGGCTGCCGCAGCGCTGTCGGTCACCCGCGCAGGCGCGCAGCCGTCCATCCCGACGTTCGAGGAAGTACAAGGATTCAACCCGAGATGAAAAAAACACCGCTACTCAATATCGCCCTGTCGCGCGTGATCGCATCGCTGGGTCACGGCGATATCCTGATGATTGTTGACGCTGGCATGCCGGTGCCGCCCGGCGTCGAACTGATCGACCTGGCCCTGACCCGTGGCGTACCGGATTTCGTCAGCGTGCTGGATGTGGTGTTGAGCGAAATGCAGGTCGAAAGCCACGTGCTGGCAAATGAAATGGCTGAAATCAAGCCACCTGCTTTGCAGGTCATCGAGAGCCTGAACCTTGATGATCAATTGGGTCATCAGCGCTGGATCAGCCATGACGACCTGAAAATTCTGAGCCGCAAGGCCAAGGCCATCATCCGCACTGGCGAGTGCCAGCCCTACAGCAATGTGGCGCTGGTATCCGGGGTTGTGTTCTAGGCATTCAGCCTGAACACGTATTCATGACAGGGAGCTACACATGACGTTGACACAGTTTTCCAGACAACTCATTCGGGGGGCGTTGCTCTTGTCCATTCTCGGTGCTACAGCCGTTCAGGCCGTCGAAAAGCGTGACGTGATCATTGACACCGACCCGGGTGCCGACGATGTGGTCGCCTTGCTGCTGGCGTTGGCATCGCCTGAAGAACTCAATGTCATGGCGATCACCACCGTTGCCGGCAATGTGCGTCTGGACAAGACATCACGTAACGCCAGGCTCGCTCGCGAGTGGGCAGGCCGCGAGGAAGTGCCGGTGTATGCCGGTGCGCCCAAACCTCTGGTACGTACGCCGATCTATGCGGAAAACGTGCATGGCAAGGAAGGCTTGCCCGGCGTACCGGTACACGAACCGGCCAAAGGGTTGGCCCAGGGCAACGCCGTTGATTATCTGATTCAGACGCTCAGCAAGGCCAAGCCTCACAGCATTACCGTTGCAATGCTTGGCCCACAGACCAACCTTGCGCTCGCATTGGTGCAGGCACCGGAGATCACCCAGGGCATCAAGGAAGTGATCGTCATGGGTGGCGCGCACTTCAACGGCGGCAACATCACTCCGGTTGCCGAGTTCAACATCTTTGCCGATCCTCATGCGGCGCAGATCGTTCTGGCCAGCGGTGTGAAGCTGACCTACGTGCCGCTGGACGTGACTCACAAGATCCTGACCAGCGAGAAGCGTCTCCAGCAGATTGCCGCGCTGAACAATCAGGCTGGCAAGCTGGTGGAAGGTATCCTCAACGAGTACGTGAAGCTGGATATGGAGCACTACGGCCTGCCGGGCGGCCCGATTCACGACGCCAGCGTCATCGCCTGGATGCTCAAGCCCGAACTGTTTTCGGGCAGACAGATCAACGTGGCGATCGACAGCCGTGAAGGCATTGGTTTCGGCCAGACCGTCGCGGACTGGAACGGTACGCTCAAGCAACCGCAAAACGTCTTCTGGGTCGAGGATGGCGACGCCCAGGGCTTCTTCGATCTGCTGACCGAGCGTCTGGCTCGATTGAAGTAACGCTGTCTGGAGTCGAAGGCTGTCAGGCAGGCAGCTCTGTCGTCGCGTATCGGCTCCACACCTGAGTGATGAAGGCTCGGGCACCCTCGGTGCCCAGTTCCTTGATCAACAGATCGACGGCAATAATCACCAGCTCCTCCGGTGTGCCCGGGCTGTGCGAGCAGTGGCCCTGGGGCCATTTGGCCTTGATGTCTGCATCGATCGAAATCACTGTCATGTCCGTCTCGCCTTCAAGAAAGCACCGCATTGCTCGGGCAGCCGTGCATTGCCCGTTATCCCTATGGTCAGTTGCAGTAAACCATTGTGCGAGCCGTTTGACACTTCTACTTACGCATCATGAGTGCGATCTGACGTCCGTTGAAAACATGTTGTGACGATTTGCGGGCGCATGGAAAAGCGGGGCGAGGCAGACTGCGCGCGCCTTGCAGACATCCTCGCTTACGAGTGGTGGCGATGACTGCGGTGCAACCAATGCGGCAAGGTGCGGTCGCACAAGGTCTGGAAAATGTTTATTGGCAAAGGAGGGTGTATGCCCTGGAAATTCGCAACATTGGGTTTTGTGGTCGTGACGTCGGTTCTGGCAGGGTGCAGCAGCACGCCTGATTCGGTGCCCGAGGCCACCAGCAAGACCGAGGCGCCCGCCGCCAGTAATACCGTGCCGGGCCGCTGTGATGCAGAGCCTGCACAATTTGCCATTGGCAAGCAGGCATCCATCGATTTGCTGACCCAGGTACGCAGCCGTACCGGCTCCATGGATGCACGCATTCTGGGTCCCAACGATATGGTCACGCTTGAGTACCGCTCCGAGCGCGTCAACGTCAATACCGACGCCTCCGGCAAGGTGATCCGCATCAACTGCGGCTGAACCTCGCTCATTGCGCAGGCATAAAAAAACCCCGTCAATGACGGGGTTTTTTCAAATCAAGTGGATCAGTCCACTTTGACTTCTTCTGCCTGCATGCCTTTCTGGCCTTTAGCAGCAACGAAAGAAACGGTCTGGCCTTCTTTCAGGCTTTTGAAACCGTCGCTCTGGATTGCTTTGAAGTGTACGAACAGGTCGTCACCGCCACCTTGTGGAGTGATAAAGCCGAAGCCTTTTTCATCGTTGAACCATTTTACGGTGCCGGTTTGGCGATTAGACATGGTGTATCTCCAAGAACATAATTTTCAATAGCGTGCTGCTCAGGCCAACTGGGCACACCGGCCTATCATAGTCGAAATGTACGAAAAGACAGCTATTTAGGTGGGAACTTTGAGCGTCGCGCGTAGGTATGCAGATCGTCATATTCAGGAATGGCCGAATCGGCTTGCTGGCTGGCGTGGATTTACGCGTACGAGGAGGGCGCTCAAAGCCCCGTTTGACGGGGCCTTGAATGGTATTGGCACTGACAGAATGCCGCTCAACGACAGGGCGTTTTTACACGCTCGGCCGGATATTAATTTTTTGCTTTAGTGCAGTTTTCGGTGACCAGTTTCTGCAGTTTGGAGGTCAATTCCGGGCTTGGCGCAGTGCCAGTATTGTTCAGCGACGCGATTTCCTTGTCGGAGAAATGGCTGTCCACCTGTTTGGCGCCGCAGTCGCAATGCGCCTTGGCGGTCTTGTCATCCAGGTTCTGTGCCTTCGCGGCACTGATGCACTCTTGAGTGAACGTGCTGCGAGTCGCTCCGTCCATCGCGGCCTGGGCGCCCAATGGGGCCAGAATTGCAGCGCAAGCGAGGAGTGCGGACAGGCGTGGAAGCTTCATGGTGTTCTCCTTTGCTGGGGAAATTCTTGCAGGTTGACGAATAGTTCTGACGGTTTGCGGACGTACCAGTTCAGGTGCTGTGGCGATTTCATCTTCATTTGTCATGAGGTGCGACTCGACGGCTGCACTGTGATAGGATGCGCGTCCTGTAAATTTCCAGCACCCTCTATTGGCTTTGTTTTCAGTCAGGTGCAGCAGGTTTTGTACACTCCAGTCATCTGGTCCGTTTCAAGGTTGGCCGCAAGGCTCCTGCCACTGTGAGGCAGGCGTACCACCGGATCACGTACTGGCTCATCCCAACCCACGTGACCTTTGGTAGGGGTCACCACTAGGAGAGGAGGCGCCATGCCAACTATTACTCTTCCCGACGGCAGTCAACGTTCTTTCGATCATGCGGTTTCCGTAGCCGATGTCGCGCTTTCAATTGGTGCGGGTCTGGCCAAGGCCACCGTGGCCGGCAAAGTCGACGGCAAGCTTGTCGACGCCTGCGACCTGATCGAAAACGATGCCAGCCTGCAGATCATCACCCCGAAGGATCAGGAAGGACTGGAAATCATCCGTCACTCTTGTGCTCACCTGGTAGGCCATGCCGTCAAGCAGTTGTACCCGACTGCAAAGATGGTCATCGGCCCGGTGATCGACGACGGCTTCTATTACGATATCGCCTACGAGCGCCCGTTCACGCCAGATGACATGGCGGCGATCGAGCAGCGCATGCAGCAGCTGATCGAAAAAGACTACGACGTCATCAAGAAAGTGACCCCGCGCGCCGAAGTGATCGAGGTGTTCACCGCCCGTCACGAAGACTACAAGCTGCGTCTGGTCGAAGACATGCCGAACGAGCAGGCCATGGGCCTGTATTATCACGAAGAATATGTCGACATGTGCCGCGGTCCGCACGTGCCGAACACCCGCTTCCTGAAGTCCTTCAAGCTGACAAAGTTGTCCGGTGCCTACTGGCGCGGCGATGCCAAGAACGAGCAGTTGCAGCGCGTCTACGGCACCGCATGGGCTGACAAGAAGCAACTGGCGGCCTACATCCAGCGTATCGAAGAGGCCGAAAAACGCGACCATCGCAAGATCGGCAAGCGTCTGGGCCTGTTCCATACCCAGGAAGAAGCGCCGGGCATGGTGTTCTGGCACCCTCAGGGCTGGACCCTGTATCAGGTGCTCGAGCAGTACATGCGCAAGGTTCAGCACGAAAACGGCTATCTTGAAATCAAGACGCCGCAAGTGGTTGATCGCTCGTTGTGGGAAAAGTCCGGCCACTGGGCCAACTACGCCGACAACATGTTCACCACAGAGTCCGAGAGCCGCGACTACGCCATCAAGCCCATGAACTGCCCTTGCCACGTGCAGGTGTTCAATCAGGGTCTGAAGAGCTACCGCGAGCTGCCGATGCGTCTGGCCGAGTTCGGTGCCTGCCATCGAAATGAGCCGTCAGGTGCCTTGCATGGCATCATGCGTGTACGTGGCTTCACTCAGGACGACGCGCACATCTTCTGCACCGAAGAGCAGATGCAGTCCGAGTCCGCAGCCTTCATCAAGCTGACCCTGGATGTCTATGCCGATTTCGGCTTCAAGGACATCGAGCTCAAGCTGTCCACTCGCCCTGAAAAGCGCGTCGGCTCCGATGAGTTGTGGGATCGTGCAGAATCGGCTTTGGCCGCAGCACTCGACAGCGCAGGTCTGCCTTATGACCTGCAGCCAGGCGAGGGTGCGTTCTACGGTCCGAAGATCGAGTTCTCTCTGAAAGACTGCCTCGGCCGTGTCTGGCAGTGCGGCACCTTGCAGCTGGACTTCAATCTGCCGATCCGTCTCAGTGCCGAGTACGTTTCGGAAGACAACAGCCGCAAGAGTCCGGTCATGCTGCACCGTGCAATCCTCGGTTCGTTCGAGCGTTTCATCGGTATTCTGATCGAACACTACGAAGGTGCGTTCCCGGCCTGGCTGGCGCCGACTCAGGCAGTGATCATGAATATCACTGACAAACAGGCCGATTTTGCCCTCGAAGTCGAAAAAACCTTGGCCCAAAGCGGGTTTCGTGCCAAGTCCGACTTGAGAAATGAAAAGATCGGCTTTAAAATCCGTGAGCATACTTTGCTCAAGGTTCCTTATCTCCTTGTGATAGGAGATCGGGAGGTTGAAATGCAAACTGTCGCTGTGCGGACACGTGAAGGCGCTGACCTCGGCTCGATGCCGGTCGCCCAATTCGCTGAATTCCTCGCACAAGCGGTTTCCCGGCGTGGTCGCCAAGATTCGGAGTAATTATTATTAAGCGTGAAATGAGACAAGATAAACGAGCTGCACCCAAGGCCCCGATCAATGAGAATATCTCGGCCCGCGAGGTTCGGTTAATTGGCGCTGACGGCGAGCAGATTGGCATCGTCTCGATTGATGAAGCGCTTCGTATAGCGGAAGAGTCGAAGCTGGATCTGGTAGAGATTTCTGCCGACGCAGTACCTCCTGTCTGCCGTGTGATGGATTACGGCAAGTCGATCTTCGAGAAGAAGAAGCAGGTCGCTGCAGCGAAGAAAAACCAGAAGCAGATCCAGGTTAAAGAAATCAAGTTTCGTCCAGGGACGGAGGAAGGGGATTACCAGGTAAAACTGCGCAACCTGGTACGTTTCCTGAGTGACGGGGACAGGGCCAAGGTATCGTTGAGATTCCGCGGTCGTGAGATGGCCCACCAGGAGCTGGGTATGGAATTGTTGAAGCGGGTTGAAGGTGACCTTCTCGAATACGGTTCCGTCGAACAGCATCCTAAGATGGAAGGACGCCAGCTGATCATGGTCATCGCCCCGAAAAAGAAGAAGTAACCACCAGGGCACGGCAGGCCTTGCGGTTATGTTTATCAACTGAATGCGGAGTATCCGAACATGCCAAAGATGAAGACTAAAAGTGGTGCAGCTAAGCGGTTTCTGAAAACTGCTAACGGCATCAAGCACAAACACGCTTTCAAGAGCCACATCCTGACCAAAATGTCGACAAAGCGTAAGCGTCAACTGCGCGGAAGCAGCCTGCTGCATCCGTCCGACGTGGCAAAAGTCGAGCGCATGCTGCGCCTTCGTTAATTTTGATCAAGATATAGAGGAAGTAACTCATGGCTCGTGTTAAGCGTGGCGTCATTGCCCGTAAGCGTCACAAGAAAATTCTGAAACTTGCAAAAGGCTACTACGGCGCGCGTTCACGCGTATTCCGTGTTGCCAAGCAAGCGGTAATCAAGGCAGGCCAATACGCCTACCGTGACCGTCGTCAGAAAAAACGTCAGTTCCGCGCTCTGTGGATCGCTCGTATCAACGCTGGTGCTCGTGTTAACGGTCTGTCCTACAGCCGTTTCATTGCCGGCCTGAAAAAAGCGTCCATCGAGATCGACCGTAAGGTTCTGGCTGATCTGGCAGTGAACGAAAAAGCGGCGTTTGCTGCGATTGTCGAGAAAGCTAAAGCCACTTTGGCCTAAGTCCCCGACAATCACTGGCCCCGGTTTTCCGGGGTCGGTGTTGAACGTCATAAATAGGGGAAGAGCCTTCAGCTCTTCCCCTATTTCGTATCTGGAGTCTGTACATGGAAAACCTGGACGCGCTGGTCTCTCAAGCTCTTGAGGCTGTGCAAAGCGCCGAAGATATCAATGCCCTGGAGCAAATCCGGGTTCACTACCTCGGCAAGAAAGGCGAGTTGACTCAGGTGATGAAGACCCTGGGGAACCTGCCTGCTGAAGAGCGTCCGCAAGTCGGTGCGCTGATCAACGTTGCCAAGGAACGTGTCACAGAGGTCCTCAATGCACGCAAGGCATCGTTTGAGCAGGCAGAACTAACTGCCAGACTCGCGGCCGAATGCATCGACGTGACCCTGCCGGGCCGCGGTCAGACCTCTGGTGGTCTGCACCCGATCACCCGCACTCTGGAGCGGATCGAACAATTCTTCACTCACATTGGCTACGGCATCGCCGAAGGCCCTGAGGTCGAAGACGATTACCACAACTTCGAGGCGCTCAACATCCCTGGCCACCACCCGGCGCGGGCGATGCATGACACCTTCTATTTCAATGCGAACATGCTGTTGCGTACTCACACCTCCCCGGTGCAGGTGCGGACCATGGAATCGAAGCAGCCGCCGATCCGGATCGTTTGTCCGGGCCGTGTCTATCGCTGCGACTCGGATATCACCCACTCGCCGATGTTCCACCAGATCGAAGGCTTGCTGGTCGACCGTGATATCAATTTCGCGGACCTGAAAGGCACCATCGAAGAATTCCTGCGCGTGTTCTTTGAGAAAGAGCTGGCCGTTCGCTTCCGTCCTTCGTTCTTCCCGTTCACCGAGCCATCGGCGGAAGTCGACATGGAATGCGTGATGTGCAGCGGCAAAGGCTGCCGTGTCTGCAAGCAGACCGGCTGGCTGGAAGTCATGGGCTGCGGCATGGTCCACCCGAACGTGCTGCGCATGTCCGGTATCGATCCTGAAGAATTTCAGGGTTTTGCATTCGGCATGGGCGTAGAGCGTCTGGCCATGCTGCGTTACGGCGTCAATGATTTGCGCCTGTTCTTCGACAACGACTTGCGGTTCCTCGCGCAATTTCGCTAGGTCGCACGTAACGAATCTTTCAGGAGAGCAGGATGAAATTCAGTGAACAATGGCTGCGCGGCTGGGTAAGCCCGCAGGTTTCCCGCGACGAGCTGGTTGCTCGTCTGTCGATGGCCGGTCTTGAGGTTGACAGCGTCACGCTGGCCGCCGGCGTCTTCACCGGTGTCGTGGTCGGCGAGGTGCTGAGCACCGAGCAACACCCTGATGCCGACAAACTGCGTGTTTGCCAGGTCAGCAATGGCACCGAGACTTTCCAGGTCGTCTGCGGTGCGCCTAATGTGCGCCCGGGCCTGAAGATCCCGTTCGCCATGATCGGTGCCGAGCTGCCGGGCGATTTCAAGATCAAGAAAGCCAAGCTGCGTGGCGTCGAGTCCAACGGCATGTTGTGCTCCGCTGCCGAATTGCAGGCCGGCGAGGGCAACGATGGCTTGATGGAACTGGCTGCTGATGCGCCGGTGGGTCAGGACATTCGTGTCTATCTGGGGCTGGACGATGCCAGCATTGAGGTCGATCTGACCCCGAACCGTGGCGACTGCCTGTCGGTTGCCGGTCTGGCTCGTGAAGTCGGTGCGCTCTATGCCGCTGAAGTCACGCGTCCACAGGTGGCAACCGTTGCTGCTGTGCACGACGAAGTTCGCCCTGTGGAAGTGCTGGCACCTGCGGCTTGCCCACGCTATCTGGGCCGCGTCATCCGCAATGTCGACCTGTCTCGTCCGACCCCATTGTGGATGGTCGAGCGCCTGCGTCGTTCCGACGTGCGCAGCATCGATGCCGCTGTCGACATCACCAACTACGTGATGCTGGAACTGGGTCAGCCGCTGCATGCATTCGATCTGGCCGAAATCAACGGCGGGATTCGCGTACGCATGGCCGAGGAGGGCGAGAAGCTCGTTCTGCTCGATGGTCAGGAAGTCAGCCTGCGTGCCGATACCCTGGTTATCGCCGACCATCAGCGCGCGCTGGCGATTGCCGGTGTCATGGGTGGCGAACACAGCGGCGTGACCGCTGGCACGCGCGACATTTTCCTGGAAAGTGCCTTCTTCGACACCATCTCGGTGGCTGGCAAGGCGCGTTCCTATGGTCTGCACACCGACGCATCCCATCGTTACGAGCGCGGTGTCGACTGGCAACTGGCTCGCGAAGCGATGGAGCGGGCAACCGGTCTGCTGCTGGAAATCACGGGTGGCGAAGCCGGTCCTGTGACCGAAGTGGTCAGCGAACAGCACTTGCCGTCCGTGGCTGCGGTGACATTGCGCGCGAGCCGCGTCGAGCAAATGCTCGGTCTGGTGATCGAGAATGCCGAAATCGAGCGCTTGCTCAAAGCGCTGGGTCTGGGTGTCTCGGCCGAAGCGAATGGTCAGTGGCATGTCACCGTGCCAAGTCATCGTTTCGACATCAGCCTCGAAGTCGACCTGATCGAAGAGCTGGCGCGTCTCTATGGCTACAACCGTCTGCCGGTTCGTTACCCGCAGGCCCGTCTGGCACCGCAGGCCAAGGCCGAAGCCCAGGGCGATCTGCCTGAATTGCGCCGGCTGTTGGTTGCACGTGGCTATCAGGAGGCTATCACCTACAGCTTCATCGATCCCAAGTGGTTCGAACTGTTCACGCCAGGCGTCAAGCCGCTGTTGCTCGCCAATCCGATCTCCAATGACATGGCCGCCATGCGCGCCTCGCTCTGGCCGGGTCTGGTCAAGGCGTTGCAGCACAACCTCAACCGTCAGCAGGATCGTGTGCGGATGTTCGAAAGTGGCCTGCGTTTCGTCGGGCAACTGGAAGGTCTGAAGCAAGAGCCGATGCTGGCTGGCGTGGTATGTGGCAGCCGCCTTCCGGAAGGCTGGGCGCAAGGCCGTGACGCTGTCGATTTCTTCGACGTGAAAGCCGATGTGGAAGCCGTATTGGGCTTCGCTGGCGCACTGGGCGATTTCAGCTTCACGCCGGGCGAGCATCCTGCGCTTCATCCGGGCCAGACAGCGCGTATCCTGCGCGATGGTCGTGAAGTCGGTTTCCTGGGCGCAATTCACCCTGAGCTGTCGAAGAACCTGGGTCTGGATCGTCCGGTGTTCGTTTTCGAGCTGGTTCTGGGTGAGGTCGCCAAAGGCCGTCTGCCAAAATTCCACGAGCTGTCGCGCTTCCCTGAAGTGCGCCGCGACCTGGCACTTCTGGCCGATCGGGATGTCTCTTCCAGTGCGGTAATGGACGTTATTCGTGAAAATGCAGGCGAATGGCTCACAGACCTCAGGCTATTTGATGTTTATCAGGGTAAAGGCATTGATCCGCATAGAAAAAGCCTTGCGGTCGGCTTGACCTGGCAGCATCCATCGCGCACTCTTAATGACGATGAGGTCAACGCAACGACACTTGCCATCCTCACCTCACTTGAGGAGAGGTTAAACGCCACATTAAGGAAGTAGCGTATGGGGGCTCTGACGAAAGCTGAAATGGCCGAACGTCTGTACGAAGAGCTGGGCCTGAATAAACGAGAAGCCAAGGAATTGGTGGAGCTGTTCTTCGAGGAAATCAGGCACGCTCTGGAAGACAACGAGCAGGTAAAACTGTCCGGTTTCGGCAATTTCGACCTGCGAGACAAACGCCAGCGGCCTGGGAGAAATCCCAAGACCGGCGAAGAAATTCCGATCACGGCACGCCGTGTGGTCACCTTTCGTCCAGGGCAGAAGTTGAAGGCCCGAGTTGAGGCATATGCTGGAACCAAGTCATAACGACGAGCTGCCGCCGATTCCTGGCAAACGCTACTTCACCATCGGTGAGGTGAGCGAGCTCTGCGCGGTGAAACCGCACGTTTTGCGCTATTGGGAACAGGAATTTCCTCAGCTCAACCCCGTAAAACGCCGCGGAAACCGTCGGTATTATCAGCGCCAGGATGTGCTGATGATCCGCCAGATTCGCGGCTTGCTATACGACCAGGGCTTTACCATCGGAGGAGCGCGTCTGCGCCTTACCAACGGTGAAGTCAAGGACGATACCCAGCAGTACAAGCAGATGATCCGGCAGATGATTGCCGAGCTGGAAGACGTACTGGTCATGCTCAAGTCGTAACCGAGCCAACCAGATACTTCCATAATTCAAAAGCTTAGGGTATATTCCTCGAAGTTTTCGCAACATGCGAAACAGTTTCACGCCTAGTCGGGGCGTAGCGCAGTCCGGTAGCGCACTAGCATGGGGTGCTAGGGGTCGAGTGTTCGAATCACTCCGTCCCGACCATATTCTCCAATGATCGAGCCCAGCCTTTTCAGGTTGGGCTTTTTCATGGGCGGGACTTTTGCAGGGGATAGGCCAGTGGTGATTCAGCCTCTTTGCGGATCAATAAGCACAAGCAAGGCAAGTAACATAATCCCCGGTTTCGAATCTGCCGATGACCGGCAACCAATGAGTCTGCCAATCGTCTATTCTCGGTGAAACGATTTTGTCAGGTGGAATACAAGATGTTTTCAAAGTCCGATCTCCAACGAGTCCTTGAGACCGCTTTTTTGCCCTCCAAGTGTGAATGCGTCATGGGGGCGAACGAAACCTTTTCGGTCAAGCTTCTCCATCCCGAAACAGGTGAGCTTCAGTTGTATGTCACGGGGATGCCGCTGTCCGACCTGGCCACCAGCCGGTCCATCGCAAAACTGGTGCTCTCACTGAAAGAGCAGAGAGACCTGATGGGGCAGATGGAGTTGTCGATGAAGCGCTTGGCTTAGGGCAGAGCGGAAAAGCCCGGCGCCGGGCCGGGCTCGCCTTACTTACAGGTGCCGCCCTTGTGGTGCGAACCTGTTCCACCAGTTGGATGCGTGCCCTTGGGGCAGGCTGACGCAGAGACTGAGACTATTGAAAGTAGAGCGATAAGTCCGGCTACAGCTATCTTTTTCATGATGCCTCCTTGCACTGCGGTATGCAGTACAAGGCTATCGGCGCTGATGGTAACTTCTTAACGAACTCGGCATTGATATGCCGAAGTCTCTTCTATCGTCCAATCCCCGCGCCAAGCGCCAGCCGGAACCGCGTTTATCGTGGATAGGGTGCCATGGGCGAACGGTTGCCAATCCGATGATCAGCCTTCATGCCACCATGAACTCCGCCAGACGATCACATGCATCAATTGAGACTTCTCTTGGCATGCGCACACGCCTAAAAACTTGAAAAATCCATCAAGTTCAAGCGATTACAGTCGATACCCATACGCACCGTTACTAAGTGGCAATTTGGTACAGATCTGTTCAGGATGCCGCGTTATTTGATCGTCATGGAAAGCGAAATGAACGAAATGAAAGTCCCGTCTTCACCCCGCAAGGTCGGAATCATTCTGGGAATCCTGATTGCGCTGATGCCTCAGTTCTTCGCCTGGCTGCTGCTGCGTAAAGGGCATACAAAAAAAGCCAGGCTGATTGGCTTCGGGTGGATGGCGCTCTGGATGATTATTTCCTTGGTCTTACACAAGCCTGCCAATCGTGATTCATCAGCTTCCGTTGCTCCGGCCGTTACCGTAGCCCCCGCAGCGTCGCCCGCAACCCCGGCTGAAGTTGCTCCTGCTCCTGCTCCTGCTCCTGCTCCTGCTCCAGCCGCGGCTCCAGCGGCCAAACCTGTCGCTCAGGCAACTGCCGAACCCGTTGCAGAACCTGTAAAAGCCTACACGGCCCTACAGGTATCGACCGGATACGATGAAAATACCGTAGCGGCGGACATGCTGTACAAAGACAAGCGCGTGCAAGTGACCGGTCGCATTCTGGACATCAATACCGATTTCATGGGGTATCCGTACCTGATATTGGCTGGACACAACAGGATGCTGGCACCGCAGTTCAAGTTCGGCAAGTCTCACTTGTCATCGATTGCGGCGCTGAAGAAGGGGGCAGAGGTGTCTGTTGTCTGTACGGGGACTGG
Source organism: Pseudomonas sp. fls2-241-TYG-175 (assembly GCF_030209155.1). NCBI lineage: Bacteria > Pseudomonadati > Pseudomonadota > Gammaproteobacteria > Pseudomonadales > Pseudomonadaceae > Pseudomonas > Pseudomonas sp. fls2-241-TYG-175. The sequence continues at coordinate 76,479 of NZ_JARVSO010000022.1, forward strand.
CGACTTGGCCAAGACGCCGATGTTCAAGGACTGTGTGTTTCCAAAGTAAGCACGAGTCACCGGGTCAAGCGTGAAAGACCTCATCACCATTCGCCTCAAACGAAAAAGCCCATCCTGAGATGGGCTTTTTCATGTCCAGCGAGTTTCACACGTTCTGCGGCAACGCTTTTACCGGCTACTGAACAACCATGATTTTTTTAGGCTGACACATCAGCAATGAACTGCCATCCGGCATTTCCAGAATGATGCCGTAGGCCCCTGTGTCCAGGCCAGACAGATCGACGGTGAAATTGAAGCCCGTCTTGAGCAGTTTTTCGTTGTTGAAGAATTTGACAATATCCGGCCGATCCACCTGAGCGGGCTTCTCAAAGGTATGAGGGGCGCCTTGTGCACCCGTGAGACGAAGCCTCAACTGAGTCGGCGATGCCTGTTTCTGCGTATCAACGGCCCAACCAGAGACCATGACCGTACCTCGCTTGACGTAGACGGTCGCGTCGCCACTCCCTCCGATGGCATCGATAGAACATTTATCTGTCGCATAACGGCTGACAGTTTTGCTTTCTTGCGTGTCGCCGCATCCTGCAAGCGAAGCCAGGCCGATAGCCATTGCAACAAGTGCGGTAAGTTTTCTGTACATGAGGTTTCCTGAGAGCGGCATGGTGAAATTTTGCCAGTCGATCACTTTTCAGCCGACCGACGTTTAGCCTGATGAGAGGGCAATTCATACAGGTCGCTTGCACGGCGCCCGTGAATAGAGGGTGCGCGATTATGGAGTGAGTGTCGGCATGTAACAAGATAGCTTTCCGAGGTTTCACAAACCAGGTCTCACTTGCGTCGCACCTGTGGCGCAACGCCTGTCAAATACAGGCGGGCAGTCGCCCAGGCGAGGTGCAGGGCCTGGCGCAACACCACCGCATCAGTGCCCATTATTCTCACCGACACCCCGCAATCACTCGGCAATGCACTGACCCCCACGTAGCTGTCAGTTAGCCCGCGAAACGCCTCTCGCAACCCCGTCTTTATCTCTTCTAATGGCAGCCCGTTGCCGAGCAGCATGAAGGTGGCGACGGCTTCAAATGGGCCGCTGACACCCGGCAGGCGACGTTGCAGGTCTTCGCCGGTCAGGGCCAGCCTATCTCCGGCCAAGAGCCGCCCAGCTGGGCAACGTACTTCAAGATCGGCGCGGTAATAGCCCGGCAGTCCGTCTGTGCCGTGCGGCATATGCACGCAGAATGCGTCGCAGAGCAGGACGCGAGCGTTGGTGTGCAAGCTCACGAGCACCTGGCTGTGCAGGCGGGCCTGGGGGAACAGGATGGTTGCCATCGGCAGGTATTCCAGCAGCGCGCCGGTCTCGGCCACCAGCGTAACAGTCTGGCGTGCGGGTTGTTCGAGCATGCTGTGGACGATGGTCGCCGCGCCTGTGCTGACATGCACTTGCGTGTCGGCCTCGGCGTGCAGACGTAGATGCAAGTGCTCTCCCGCGAACAGGCCTCCCGAGCAGGATTGCAGATAGACCGCCGCCATGCCGGGTGGGTCCTGAGGCAGTTTCAAGGTCCGGCCCAAGTGGAAGGGATAGCCCACTTCCTGACGCGAGACGTAGCTGATCCCCGACGGTGCTCTGCTGAAGCTGATCTCTGCTGCCGGGCGCGTCTGCACGGGCACAATGGGTTGACGGGCGTTCATGCTCGGTCGAACAGCACGGCACGGCTGATCGCCTCGACCACTGCATCGACGCCATCCCCGGTACTGCAGTTGGTGAACAGTACGGGGCGGCCGTCGCGTGCTTCGGCAGACTCACGGCGCATACGCGGTAAATCGACGCCGACGTAAGGCGCCAGATCGTATTTGTTGACCACCAGCAGATCGCAGCTCAGTACGCCGGGGCCTCGTTTGCGCGGGATGTCATCACCGCCGGCAACGTCGATGACGAAGATCCAGTAATCCACCAGATCCAGTGAGAAGGTCGAAGCCAGGTTGTCGCCGCCGGATTCGATCAGCACCAGATCGAGGTTCTTGAAGTGCGCTTCCAGCTCATCGGCCATTTGCAGATTGAGTGTCGGGTCCTCCCGAATCGCTGTATGCGGGCATGCACCCGTTTCCACCGCGCGGACTCGCATCGGGTCGATCAGGCCGCTGCGCTGAACGCGTTCGGCGTCCTCACGGGTTGCGAGGTCATTGGTGATGACGGCCAGTTCGATTCCGCGGGCGATGAAGCGTGGAATCAACTGTTCCAGCAGACGGGTCTTGCCCGAGCCAACCGGGCCACCGATGCCGACACGTGCAGCGCCGGGGCGAGGCTGTGAAGTGGACAGGGTTGGCGCATTCAATGGCAGATTCATGATCAGGCTCCTTCGCAAATGGGTTCAGCGCAGCATGTAGCGTTGAGCAAGCGGGACTTCGCTGACCGGATCACAGAACAGCCGCTCGCCGTCGGCGTACACGTCGAACGTCTGTGGGTCGACGCGAATGTCCGGGCAGGCATCGTTATGCAGCATGTCGGACTTGCGCAGGGTGCGGGTGCCGAACGCGGGCAGCAGCGCTTTCTTCAGGCCCAGTTTGCTGGCCGTGTCGGCTTCGACGGCCAGCCGGTTGACGAAGTTGACCGACAGCGCCTTGCTCGCTTCACCGAACGCCCCCCATTGCGGGCGCATCACCAGCGGTTCGCAGGTGTAGAGCGAGGCGGCCGAGTCACCCATCACGCCGTGCACGATGAAGCCACCCTTGACAACCAGTTCCGGCTTGATACCGAAAAAGGCCGGCCGCCACAGCACCAGATCGGCCAGCTTGCCCGGCTCCAGCGAGCCGATGTAGCTGTCGATGCCGAACACACGCGCTGCGTTGATGGTGTATTTGGCGATGTAGCGTTTGATGCGTTCGTTGTCGCCCAGCGCTGTGGCTTCTTCCGGCAGGCGACCGCGCTGGTCTTTCATCTTCGACGCCAGTTGCCAGGTGCGGCAGATGACTTCGTTGATGCGCCCCATGCCCTGGCTGTCCGAGCCCAGAATCGAGATCGCGCCGGTATCGTGCAGGATGTCTTCGGCGGCGATGGTCTGCGGCCTCACGCGGGATTCGGCGAACGCCACGTCTTCCGGCACGTCCGGGTTGAGGTGGTGGCAGACCATGATCATGTCCAGGTGTTCGTCGAAGGTGTTGATGGTGTAAGGGTTGGTCGGGTTGGTGGAGGAGGGGATGCAGTTCGGCTTGCCCGCCACGCTGATGATGTCAGGCGCATGCCCGCCGCCCGCGCCTTCGGTGTGGTACATGTGGATCGTGCGGTCGCCGATGGCGGCCAGGGTGTCTTCCAGAAAACCCGATTCGTTGAGCGTGTCGGTGTGCAGTTGCACTTGAAAGTCATATTCGTCGGCGACCTTCAGGCAGGTGTCGATGACTGCAGGCATAGCGCCCCAGTCTTCGTGAATTTTCAGCCCCAGGCAGCCGCCGCGCAGTTGCCCGAGCAGTGATTCGGGCTTGCTCGAATTGCCGCGTCCGAGAAAGCCGAAGTTGATCGGCCAGTGCTCGGACGCCTGCAGCATCTTGCCCACGTTCCACTCGCCACCGCAGTCGATGCCGACGGTGATCGGTCCCAGCGAGCCGCCGATCAAGGTAGTCAGTCCGGCCGCCAACGCGTGGTCGCAGAGCTGCGCCGAGTCGAAATGCACATGCACATCGATGCCGCCGGGGGTGACGATCAAACCTTCGGCATCGCGCACGGTGGTGGCGACGCCGCAGATCAGTTGCGGGTGCACACCATCCATGATCTGCGGATTGCCCGCCTTGCCGATGGCGACGATCTTGCCGTCCTTGATGCCGATGTCGCCTTTGACGATGCCGATCACCGGATCGATGATCAGCGCGTTGCAGATCAACATGTCGAGGGCGCCGTCGTCGCTGTCGTGGCCCGGCATCAGGCCCATGCCATCGCGCAGGGTCTTGCCGCCGCCGTGCAGGCATTCGTCGCCGGGTACCGCGTGGTCGAACTCGACCTCGGCAAGCAGCGAGGTATCACCCAGCCGGACCGCGTCGCCCTTGGTGGGGCCGTACATCGCGGCGTATTCCTTGCGGGTCATCGTGGCCATGGGTCAGGCTCCCTTGAAATGCTGGGCGCGTGCACGGTCCAGCGCCACGCGCTTGCAGGCCGGGTCGTGCAGGTTGCCATTGGTCAGGCCGCTGAAGCCGTGAATGTCGCCGGTGCCGCCGAACTGCACCAGTTGCACCTCACGCAGTTCGCCGGGTTCAAAACGCACAGCGGTGCCGGCCGGAATGTCCAGGTGCATGCCGAAGGCGATGTCGCGGGGGAAATCCAGCGCCTTGTTGACTTCGAAAAAGTGGTAGTGGCTGCCGATCTGCACGGGGCGGTCGCCGGTATTCAGGGCGCGCAGCGTTGCAGTGGGTCGGCCGCTGTTGAGCTGGATGTCGCCTTCAGGCGCAAGAATCTCGCCGGGCGTGGGCATCTCCGCCAACGGCAATCGGCCGGGGCGAATCGGTTGATGAACCGTCACCAGTTTGGTGCCGTCCGGAAACGTACCTTCGACCTGTAGCACCGGCAGCAACTCGGCAACGCCGGGCATCACGTCATCGGTGTTGAGAATCGTCGAGCCGAAGCCGATCAGTTCGGCCACGCTGCGTCCCTCGCGGGCGCCCTCCAGAATTTCGTCGGCGATCAGCGCCGAGGCTTCCGGAAAGTTCAGGCGCAGGCCCTTGCCCCGACGTTTGCGTGACAGTTCGGCAGCGGTGTAGAGCGTGAGGCGTTCAAGTTCGGTGGGGGTCAGCAGCATGGCGTGGCTCCTGCGGGCAGGTGATCAATTGGCAAACAGGCGCAATTCCTGGGTTTCGTGGCGCATCACGGCGATCTCGGCCATCGGCGTGAAGCCGCTGGCGTTGTCCGGCTCTGGCGCTGCGTCCGCGAGCAGTTGCGTGATCAAAGGTTGAATGGCGGTCAGCACCCGCTGAGCATCAATGTGGCCCATGACGCCAAGGCGTACGGCAGCGCTGACCAATCCGGTGCACAGGCCATGGGCCGCCGCCAACTGACAATGTTCAAGCTGCATGCCCAGCTGTTTCCAGATCAGGCCCTGCAGAACGGGCAAGTGCCCCGGCGTCTCGCCGGCCAGCACCTGCTGCTGATAGCGCGCCGCGCCGGGTGTGCCGAGCGCGACGTGAACGCCCAACAGCGCCTGGCCGACACGCCGTGAACCCTGACGCAGCTCTTCGGCCATCGTCAGCGCTTCGACCTGCGCATCCAGCACCATCAAGTGATCGAGATCTTCGGCAGACTGCCAGGCGGCGACCAGAAAGGTTCGGTCAAAACTGTTCCAGCGGTGACGCAGTTGACCTTCGACAAAACCGCAGACTTCAGCACTCCGATCCGGACGTGTTTCCCGCTGGCGGCGTCGCGGCGGGACTCGTTCGATCGGTCCCAGATGACCGTCCGCCTTGAGGGTTTCCAGCCCCCACGACCAGGCCACGGCGCCCGTGGGGAAGAAACTGTCGGCCTGCTGCAGGGCCAGCAGGGCGCTGCCCAAATCGTCGAGAGGGTCGTTCATGCGCGCGACACCCGGCCGTCAGCAATCATGGGTGCCAGGCGTTCCAGATAATCGGCTTCAGGCCCGTTGAGCGGGATCTGCAAGGTGTCCTCGGCAAAGCGCACGGCCCAGTGCATGTTGCCTGCGAAGTAACCCAGTTCCAGCGCTGCGGCTGCATCGCGTGGCCGCAGGCTCAGGTACTGCTGATCCTGCATCTGCACGACGATGGCGCGCTGGCCGTCGAGCATCAGCACCGAGCCGTTGCGCAGTTGCTGATGCCGCTCCAGACGAATCGCGCAGTCGGTGCCCCGGTCGCTGGCCAGCCGCAGACGATGGCGCTGGATGTCACTGCCGGACAGGCTCAGGGTCTCCACCTGCCCGTTGTGGCTCAGTTCATGAAGCTGCTCGGCGAGGGCCGGGTCGCTGGCCTGGCCGAGGATGCGGTCGAGTATCAGCATGGCGTCTTCTCCCGTGCCGGTTCAGATGGTGAGGTAACGCAAGATGCGCTCGCGGTCGACGGTTTCGCGGACTTCGCTGTGCACGAACTCGCCCTTTTCGATGATCAGGTAACGGTCGGCCACTGCCATGGCGAACGACAGCACCTGCTCGGACACAATCAGCGAAAAGCCACGTTCCTTCTTGAGCAGGTTCAGGGCCTTGGCGATGTCCTTGATTATTGATGGCTGGATGCCTTCGGTGGGTTCATCGAGGATCAATACCTTGGGGTTGGACACCAGTGCGCGAGCGATGGCCAGTTGCTGCTGCTGGCCGCCGGAGAGGTTGCCGCCCTTGCGCCTGCGCATCTCGAACAGCACCGGAAAGTACTCGAAGATGTAGTCGGGGATCGCTGCAGCGGGTGCGCCCTGCATGCCGGTGAGGATGTTTTCCTCCACGCTCAGGTACGGAAAGATCATCCGGCCCTGTGGCACGAAGCCGACGCCTGCGGCAACGCGCTCATAGCTCTTGCTGCCGGTGAGTTCCTGCCCGGCCAGCCTGATGCTGCCGCTGCGGGTCGGCAGCATGCCCACAAGGCTGCGCAGCAGCGTGGTCTTGCCCATGCCGTTGCGGCCCATGATCGCCAGCGATTCGCCCGGCGCAAGGTCAAGGCTCAGGTTGCGCAGCACGTGGCTGTCGCCGTAATAGACGTTCAGTTCAGTGACATTCAGCATGTTCAGTGCCCCAGATAGACGTCGATGACGCGAGGATCGTTCTGCACCTGATCCATCGAGCCGTAGGCCAGGGTCTTGCCCTGATGCAGCACGGTGACCTTGTCGGCCACCGACTTCACGAACTCCATATCGTGCTCGATGATCACCATTGCGCGGCCCTTGGCGATCAGCTTGAGCAGGCCCGCGGTTTTCTCCCGCTCGCCTGCACTCATGCCCGCCACCGGTTCGTCCAGCAACAGCAGTTCCGGACGTTGCATCAGCAGCATGCCGATCTCCAGCCACTGCTTCTGGCCGTGGGACAGCAGCCCGGCCTTGCGGCCCAACTGGTCCTTGAGAAAGATCATCTCGGCGGTCTGCTCGATTTCGGACTGCAAGGCGGTGTTCTTTCCCGCAAACAAGCAGTTGAAAATGCCGCGTTTGTCCGGCGAGGAAATGTCCAGGTTCTCGCGCACGGTCAGGTCTTCGTACACCGACGGGTTCTGGAACTTGCGACCGACGCCCGCTCGGGTGATCTGGTACTCGATCATGTTCGCCAGTTGCAGGTCCTTGAAGCGAATGCTCCCGGCGCTCGGGCGGGTCTTGCCGCAGATCATGTCCAGCAGCGTGGTCTTGCCTGCGCCGTTCGGGCCGATCACCACATGCACCTGGTTTTCTTCGACGTAGAAATTGAGGTTGTCCACGGCCTTGAAGCCGTCGAACGACACCGTCAGGTCTTCGACACTCAATAGCAGCGCGCCCATCAGTTCGCCTCCTTGTTGTTCAGTCGTTGCAGCAGACCGGCCAGGCCTGCGGGCAGGAACAGCACCACGCCCATGAACAGAAAGCCGATGAAGTACTGCCAGAAGCTGACGAAGTTTTCCGACAGGTAGGTTTTCGCCGTGCCGATCAGCAGCGTGCCGTACACCGCACCGACCAGCGATAAGCGTCCGCCCAGGGCGGCGTAGATGACGATTTCAGTCGAGGGAATGATGCCCACCAGCGAGGGCGATGCCAGACCGACCTGCAGGGTGAACATCACCCCGCCCAGTGCCGAGATCAGCGCGGCGACGGCAAAGATGAAGGCCTTGAACAGGGCGGTGTTGTAGCCGGAAAAGCGCACCCGGTCTTCGCGGTCGCGGATCGCCACGATCACCTTGCCCAGGCGGCTGCGCAGGATGAAGCCGCACATCGCGACGCAGGCCAGCAACAGCAGGGTGGTGATCAGGTACAGGATCCAGGGCGTCTGCGGCGTTTGCAGGCTCAGGCCGAAGACGGTCTTGAAATCGGTCAGGCCGTTGACCCCGCCGGTGTAGCCTTGCTGACCGATGATCATGATCGACATGATCGAAGCCAGCGACAGGGTGATGATCGAGAAGTACACGCCGCCCACGCGTTTCTTGAAGTAGGCGTAGCTGAACAGGAACGCCAGCAGCGCCGGAAGAATCAGGATCGCCACCAGCGTGAAGGTCGCCGACTCGAACGGCTTCCACCACCACGGCAGCGACTCGACGCTGTTCCAGATCATGAAGTCGGGCAGCGCCGAGCCGTAGAGGGCGGCGAGGGCGCTGGCGGCTTCGTCCGTGGCGGTGGCTTCGAGTTTCAGGTACATCGCCATCATGTAACTGCCCAGGCCGAAGAAGATCCCCTGGCCGAGACTAAGGATGCCGCCGTAGCCCCAGATCATCACCATGCCGACTGCGCAGAAACCCAGGCTCAGGTATTTGCCTGCGAGCCCCAGACGGAAGTCGCCCAGGCACAACGGCAACACCACCAGCAGCAGAACCGAGAGCCAGATCAGGCTGTAGCGCTCCAGCAGTGCTAGCCAGCCGCCACTGAGCCAGGCGGGGCGGGAGCTCGTTGTGCGGGGCAGGGCTGGCGGCTTTTCAGTCATGTCATTCATCTCAACGTCTCACTTTCGTGGCGAACAGGCCGTTGGGGCGGAAGAACAGCAGCACGATCACCACCAGCAGGGTCATGGCCTTGGCCATGGAACCGGTGGTGAGGTATTCCAGCGATATCTGCGTCTGGCCGATGGCGAAGGCCGACAGGAAGGTGCCCAGCAGGCTTTCGACGCCGCCGAACACGACCACGATGAAGGTGTCCACCAGGTATTGCTGGCCGCTGACCGGGCCGGTGGAGGCGAGCATGGTGAACGAACTCCCGGCGATGCCGGCCAGCCCGCAACCCAGCGCGAAGGTCACCGAATCCACCCGTGCGGTATTGATCCCCGCAGCACCGGCCATGGCGCGGTTCTGGGTCACAGCGCGAATGCGCAGGCCCCAACGGCTGCGGTAAAGAAACAGGAACACGGCAGCGGCAATAACGAACGTCAGGCCGATGATGAAAATCCGGTTGATCGGCAGCTCCAGGCCTTCGCTGACTTTCCAGGCACCCTGCAGCCATTGAACGGTCGGCACGCTGACTTCCTTGGGGCCGAAGACCTGACGAAACACCTGTTGCAGCACCAGTGACAGGCCCCAGGTCGCCAGCAGGGTGTCCAGCGGGCGGTTGTACATGAAACGTATAAAGCAGCGTTCAAGTAGAAAGCCGAAGGCGAAGGTCACCAGAAAGGCGACGCCGATTGCGACGATGAAGTACCAGCCCATGAGTTCGGGCAGGTAGCGCTGAAACACCACCGACGTGACGTAGGTCATGTACGCGCCCATCGCCATCAGTTCACCGTGGGCCATGTTGATCACGCCCATCAGGCCGAACACGATGGTCAGCCCCAGTGCCATGAGCACCAGCACCGAGAACAGCGAGAATCCGCTGAAGACTTGCATTACCAGCGTATCGAAAGTCATGGCGTCGCCACCTGTCGCTGAAGGTTGAAAGAGGCGGGCGTGGATTGGCTCACGCCCGCACAGGTGTCAGAGTTTCGGGAACGGGTTGGGCTCGATGGGCGCGGACTCGTAGATCACGTCGACCTGACCCTGTGCGTTGAGGGTGCCGATGCGTGCGCGTTTCCACAGGTGATGGTTGTCCTTGTGCACCTTGATCTCGCCTTCAGGCGCATCCAGTTCCATCTCCGAGGACGCCGCAATGACGTTAGGCACGTCGAAACTGCCCGCTTTCTCGACCGCTTTTTTCCACAGATACACGGCGGTGTAGGCGGCTGCCATCGGGTCGCCGATCACGCGTTGCTGGCCATAACGGGTCTTGAACGCCTGAACGAATTTTTCGTTGACCGGGTTTTTCAGACTCTGGAAGTAGCTCATGCAGGTCAGAAAACCGGTGAGGTTTTCGGCGCCGATACCGGTGACTTCTTCTTCCGTCACGGCGAGCGCCATCAGGGTCTGGTTGCTGCTGTCGATCCCGGCGGCCTTGAGCTGTTTGTAGAACGCCACGTTGGAGCCGCCGACGATGGTGGAAATCACGATGTCAGGCTTGGCGACCTTGATCTTGTTGATCACCGAGGAGAACTCGATGGCGCCCAGTGGCAGGTAATCCTCGCCGACAATCGAGCCGCCTTGCTTGGTCACCGACACGCGCGCCAGCTTGTTGGTGGTGCGTGGCCAGATGTAGTCCGAGCCGACCAGATAGACGCTTTTGCCCTTGTTGGCCATCAGCCAGGTGACGGCTGCCAGGGTCTGCTGCGAGGCCTCGGCGCCGGTGTAGATAATCGCCGGGGATTTTTCCAGACCCTCGTAGAAGGTCGGGTAGTAGAGCAGGCCCTTGTTGCGTTCGAAGACCGGCAGCACAGCCTTGCGCGAAGCTGAGGTGAACGCGCCGAAGGTCACCGCGACCTTGTCGTTTTCCAGCAGCTTGCGCGCCTTCTCGGCAAAAGTCGGCCAGTCACTGGCACCGTCTTCGACGATTGGTTCGATGGTCTTGCCCAGTACGCCACCGCTGGCGTTGATTTCATCGATGGCCAGTTTCTCGGCGTCCACCACCGAGGCTTCACTGATGGCCATGGTGCCGGTGAGCGAGTGGATGATCCCCACCTTCACGGTCTCGGCTGCCTGCGCCTGACCGATCAGGGAAAACGGCAGCAGGCTCATGGCGCTCAGCAACAGCGCATGCTTGATCAAACGGCGTTTGTCGTTATGCATTCACTTCTCTCCCAGAAATAAAAAAAGCCCGACATTCCGTCCTGCGAACAGGCGGAAGGTCAGGCTTTTGTGCCGAATCTGGCGGGACAGACGATGTCCGATCCAGTCGTACGCGAGGTGTCTCCTTACTTGCCATGAGGGCGTAGGGCAGGCAGCTGGCGCGATGTCTCTGAAAGGTCATAGCAAGGCCGGTGCCAAGTGCCAAATACCGGCGATGGCTTGCTTTGCAGCGCGTTGCCAGAGCGCCCCTTCATTAATTGCACGCGCGCAAGGGCCTGCGCCGCTTTGGCGCGAGAGCAGGGCAGCACGCACCAAAAACGTGACCGGAAACGTATGCCAGTCCGTGCATTTGCTGTCGATTATTAATCTCGCGGACGCTGGCCCGCTCCCTGCATGGGCTTGAACGACACCTTCGCAGGGTCCCTTGTCACACGCCCGTTCCCGGCAGGTGTGGAAGGTCCCTCGCACGCGCTGGCCCTGACACTGTCGTCACGCCAGCCCAGGCACAACCGCCTGAGAGCCGCCGCTGATCCTCGCGGTTTTCGCTCAGCCCTTTTATGCATGAACTCCAGGACCCCGGCCAAAGGCGGGCGTCTCATCTCACGCTGAACAAGGTTTAATGGCATGGTTGACCAGTCGATCCGCATAGGCGGTCTGTTTTCAAACACCGGGGTCACGGCCGCAGGCGAATGCTCGACGATGCGCGGCGCGCAGTTTGCCATTCAGCAGATCAACGCAGCCGGTGGTGTGGATGGCCGGCCATTGGAAATGATTACCCGCAACCCCGATTCCACGCCTGCGCTGTTTGCCATGCATGTCGAGTCGCTGATTCGCGAAGAGAAGCTGAAGTTCTTTTTCGGCTGCTACACCTCGGCCGCGCGCAAGGCGGTGTTGCCGGTCGTCGAGCGTTACGATGCCTTGCTTTTGTACCCCGTGTACTACGAGGGCTTCGAGTACTCACGCAACATCATCTACACCGGTGCCACGCCCAATCACAATGCCGTGCCGTTGGGCAATTACATGTTCGAGCACTTCGGCAACCGCGTGCTGATGATTGGCTCCGAATACGTCTATCCGTACGAAACCAACCGCCTGATGAGCGACCTGCTGTACGAGCGCGGCGGGCAGAAACTGGGCGAGTATTACCTGCCACTCAAGAACGCCCGTCCCGAAGATTTCGCCAGACTGATGGTCAAGGCGCGAGACCTGAAACCCTCATTCATCTTCTCGACAGTGGTTGGCGAGACCATGGCCCATCTGTATCAGGCCTACGCCGATGCAGGCTTCGATCCGGCTGCCATGCCGATCGCCAGCGTCACCACCAGCGAAACCGACATTCAACAGATGGGCGTGCATTTGGGCACCGGGCATATCTCGGCGGCGAGTTATTTCCAGTCCATCGACACACCGCTCAATCGCCAGTGCATCGCCGAGTACCGCGAGCTGTTCGGCCAGCACCAAGTGACCGACCGCTGCTGGGAAGCGGCGTATTTTCAAGTGCACCTGCTGGCCAAGGCCATCAGCCGTGCAGGCAGCACTGAGGTGGAAGCGGTGCTGCAGACCATGCGCGGTCTGGAATTCGACGCGCCTCAAGGACGAGTGAGAATCGATGAAAACAACCACCACACTTATCTGTACTCACGGATCGGACGCGCCAACGCCGACGGTCAGTTCGACATTCTTTACGAGAGCCAGAAGGCGCTCAAACCCGACCCCTATGCCATTGCGCCTGATTTCAGTGGCTGGTCCGGTCTGGCCGGGAGGCGTCCATGACCCTGCGTGCTGCCAAGAAACGCCTGCGCAACGACAGCGCAGGCGGCATCAAGGACCTGCGTGACATCAGCGTGCTGGTGATGCACCCGGATGACGAAGACGGGCGCAACCTGATCGCGCAACTGCAACGCATCGGCTGTCAGGTGCGCGTGCAATGGCCGATCCCGGAACGCCTGCACAGTGAAGCGGACGTGATCGTGCTGGCGATATCGCCGGAAAGCCTGTCGACCAATACGCCCTGGCTGCTGCACAGCGCGACCCCGCCGATCATCCCGGTGATCGCCTACGAAAATCCGATCATCGTCGAGGCGCTGGTCCAGTTGAACGCCTGCTCGTTGATCCCGTCACCCGTCAGATCCTTCGGACTGCTCACTGCCCTGACCCTCACCCTGAGCCATGCGCGCAAGGCCCGCGAACGGGAGAAGCACGTCAAGCGCCTTGAAGGGCGCATGGCGGTCATGCGGACCGTGCAGCAGGCGAAAATCATCCTGATGGAAACCAAGGGGCTGTCGGAAATCGACGCCTACAACGCACTACGTGATCAGGCCATGAGCAAGCGCGAACCGGTAGAGAAAATCGCCGAGGCGCTGGTGAAGGCCCATGAGTTGTTTCAACAGGCCTGTTCCTGATCATTTGTTGAGCGTCAGGCCATAGCGCCTGATCCTCTTCTGCGTGGACGTTTGCCATACGCCCTGAACCGGCAGGTATGGAGCACCGCGTGGCGACCGGCACGGACAACGGCGTCCTCCGGAACGAGCTTGAGCCGGTGCACTCGGCACCGGCGGCTCCTACCGTCATCTGGAGAACATCATGTCCATCAAACGCCCTGAAAATGCCGACTTTCTTCTTGCCGCCCAGGACCATGGCTACGACCTGTCCGACAGCCAGATGCAGGCGTACCTGAACCTCGCTGACAAGAGCCTGAATTCCTACGAAGCCATCGATGCGCTGTACGCTGCCCATGTCGCTCAGCCGACACCGCTGCGCGAGCACAGCACGCCGCTGCCCGCGGAAAACCTGCACGCCGCCTGGTACGTGAAAACCCACATCACGGGTGCCGCCGAAGGTCCGTTGAAGGGCCGGACGGTGGTCATCAAGGACAACGTCTCGGTGGCGGGCGTGCCCATGGCCAATGGCTCGTTGAGCCTGGAAGGCTACGTGCCGTCCGAAGACGCCACCGTGGTCAAACGCCTGCTGGCAGCGGGCGCCACGGTGGTTGGCAAATCGGTGTGCGAAGACCTGTGCTTTTCCGGTGCCAGCTTCACCTCCGCCAGTGGTGCGGTGAAGAACCCGTGGGACATGACCCGCAATGCGGGCGGCTCGTCCAGCGGCAGCGCGGTCCTGGTTTCCCTCGGCGAAGTCGACATGGCCATCGGTGGCGATCAGGGCGGATCGATCCGCATGCCGTCGGCCTGGAGTGGCATCGTCGGCCACAAACCGACCTACAGCCTTGTGCCTTACACTGGCGCGTTTCCCATCGAACGGACCATCGACCACGTCGGCCCGATGGCCAACACCGTGCGCGACTGCGCTTTGATGCTGGACGTGATCGCAGGCGCCGACGGGCTGGATTCGCGGCAGAAAAATCCGCCCGCAGTCCATTGCCTTGCGACCCTGGATCAAGGCGTTGCCGGCTTGAAAATCGGTCTGCTGCGTGAAGGTTTTGCGATTCCCGGTATGTCCGAGCCGCAGGTGGATGCGTTGGTCAAGGCTGCCGTCGCACAGCTTGAAAGCCTTGGCGCCATTGTCGGCGAAGCCAGTGCGCCATGGCATTCGGGCGTTGCGCTGGACATGTGGAACGTGATCGCCACCGACGGCGCTGCGTACCAGATGCTGCAAGGCAACGGCTATGGCATGAACGTCGATGGTTACTACGATCCAGAGATCATGAGTTATTACGGCGCCAAACGCCGCGAACACGCCAACTCGCTGTCGCACAGTGTGCGCGCCGTGGCGTTGACCGGTCACTACAGCCTGAAGAACCTGCATGGCGCCAGCTACGCCAAGGCGCGCATGCTGGTGCCGGAACTCACGCGTCAGTACGACGAAGCGTTCAAGTCATTCGACGTGCTGGTGATGCCGACCATGCCGTTCGTGGCAACACCTTTGACAGCGCCGGACGCACCCATCGAGGAATACGTACACAGCGCACTGAACATGCTTGCCAATACCGCACCGTTCGACATCACCGGCCACCCGGCAACGTCGATTCCCGCCGGACTGGCCGACGGTTTGCCGGTAGCTCTAATGATCGTCGCACCACGCTTTCAGGACGCACTGGCGTTGCGGGTGGCGCAGGCTTACGAACAGGTCCGGGGTGAGTTCCCCAAGCCGCCGCGCTCGTCGTGACACACACAAGTCTGCCTCGACACTGATCATGCCCATCGCTCCGCGTGGGCATGCCTGCCGTGACGCTCCGCGTCACACATGGCACAGACTGCGGATTCAGTGAGCCGAGCGCATGACGTGGATAACGCTGGAG
>NZ_JARVSO010000037.1:0-91025 GCF_030209155.1 Pseudomonas sp. fls2-241-TYG-175
GTGACGCGGAGCGTCACGGGAGGCATGCCCACGCGGAGCGATGGGCACGATCAGTATCAGCAACGCCATGATCGTTCCCACTGCGTGGTAACGCCGCCCAGGGCGCTCCGCGTCCGCTCTCGAACGTGGCGCAGAACTTCGTGAGATGCATGCCAACGCGAAGCGATGGGCACGATCAGGCCTCGCGTTCTGTTCACCGCTTGCTCAAATACAACGCCAGCGCTTCAGCCCCCAACTCCACCGTAGAGCTGGTCCCGGCCCAACTGCAGGCGAGCATGAGGTTGCGGGGCAGGGCGAAGTCTTCCACTGAAAAGCCGTTGTCGTCGAACCCGTGATCATCATGCGGCACCAGATCCCGCAGCGAATCCACAGGCTCGAAATACGCCCACACCGGTTTGTCGAGCGCCACCGCCATTCCCACTTCGAACGCCGTACCTGAATCCGGCTCCAGACCTCGAAACACATTCAGGTTGGCGAGCACGGCAGTACAGCGCTGAATCATCGCCACATTCATCGTATAGATCTGCTGCGCGGTTTCATGAGGTGACAAGCCGGGAGGCACTTCGTTGTCGAACGGAAACAATCCTTCCAGACCATGTGCGGTACACAGCGCCTTCAGGTAACGCCCGTGCTCGATGGCGTCTGGACGAAAAACGTCGAAACCTGCGAGGTAAACCAGAGGTGCCTGCATTGTCGTCGCTCCGCTAGTGGACAAATCGCGTGATTCTACGGCGGGTCGCACGCAGGATGAAGAGCGCCATTGATCGGCCTGCGGGTAGAGAGTGGCTTTTTGGGCTGTTATCTGTACGGATAGCCAGTATCCTTGCCCGGTCTGTTCATCGAACCTGTGACCGTTGGCCTTGAATACCTCACCTCTCGATAATCCGTTTTATTACCTGGAAAACTTTCGCCAGGTGCTGGACTGGATCGCGCAGCGTTACGACGACCTGCTCGACGAGTCGGAGCGCCAGTTCATCGAGGCGTTTGCCGGGCTGCCGGTGGCGACGCAGGGTTTGCTGGTGAGAATGGTCATGCGCAAGGGCGCCCTGTTCCGGGCGAGCAAGCTGAGCTACGACGAAATAGGTGACCCTGTCGAAAACGTGGGCCCGCTGCTGGAACTGGGCTGGGTGGACGACCGGCCTGCGCTGGGTCTGGATGAGCTGTTCCAGTTGCTGCGCAAGGACGAGTTGAGCCAGTGCTTCAAGGCGCACGGTGTGAAGGGTTCCGAACGCAAGGAGCTGTGGTTCGAACGACTGCAACCGATCTACACGGAGCCGCAACCTCTTGATCAGTGGCATGGTTCATTGCAGGACATGGTTTTTTCGCTAAAGGTCATGCCACTGTGCGACCGTCTGCGGCTGCTGTACTTCGGCAATCTTTATCAGGAGTGGTCGGAGTTCGTACTCGCCGATCTGGGTATCTATCGCTACGAGAAGGTCGAGTTTTCTGTCGATTCCCGGGCAATCACGGCGCGGGAAGACATCGATGTGTGCCTGCAACTGCATGCCTGCCGCGAAGCGCTGGAAACCAGTCTTGTCCTGCATGATCTGGCTGAGCAGGCCATTGCCATTCACTGTCGCAGTCCCTGGCTGCAGATGCGCCGCGCCAAGCTGCTGTTTCGCATCGGTCAACAGGCCGAGCGGTTGCAGGATTGGCCGCTGGCGCTGTCGGTCTATCGGCAGTCCAGTTATCCCGGCGCCCGCTCGCGACAGATTCGGGTGCTGGAGCGTCACGAACAATACGCCGAGGCCATGGAGCTGCTGCAACAGGCCCGACTGGCTCCGGAGAACGATGCCGAGGTACAGCATCTGGCGCGTGTGTTGCCGCGCCTGCAGCGCAAGCTCGGCCTGACAGCGGAACGTCGTCGGGCGGCAAGGGTGGTCGAGCGCATGGATGTGCAGGTCACGCCGCTGCCTGGCTGCAGCGTCGAATACCTGATCCGCGAGCACTTGCAGCAAGAGGGCGGCGAGGTGCATTACGTCGAGAATGCGCTGATCAATTCCCTGTTTGGACTGCTGTGCTGGTCGGCGATTTTCTCACCCTTGCCGGGTGCGTTCTTCCATCCATTCCACAGTGCTCCGAGCGATCTTTACAGCCCGGATTTCTATCAGCGCCGTGCGCACCTGTTCGATGCCTGTCTGGCCCAGCTCGAATCCGATGCATATCGCGCCACCATTCTTGAGAACTTCGTCGGCAAACACGGCCTGCAATCGCCGTTCGTATTTTGGGGCGCGCTGACGCCAGCCTTGCTGGATCAGGCGCTGGATTGTCTGCCTGCCGAGCATTTGCGCCATTGGTTTCGTCGTTTGCTGCAGGACATCAAAGCCAATCGCACGGGAATGCCGGACCTGATCCAGTTTTTTCCCGAGCAGCGCGGCTACCGGATGATCGAAGTGAAAGGGCCTGGGGATCGCTTGCAGGACAACCAGCTGCGCTGGCTGGACTTCTGTGCGGAGCACGGAATGCCGGTGCATGTCTGCTATGTGAAGTGGACGATGGACTGCGAGGTTGCGACAGAAGAAGGGACGGGCGTTTCGCAGGCGGATTGCATTCAGGTCTGACGGAAGGGAAGGGCGAGGCGGTCCTTGAATGCGCTAAAGCAGGCCGCCGCGCTATGCTGCATTTACAGTTTCGCGATCCAGATCAGCCTCACGGCGCGCTGTCGTCGTCATCGTCCTGATCGTCACCATCGGTGTCCATACCGGCCTTGCCAGCATCATTTTTTTTGTCCATGCCGCTGTTGTTGCCTGGCTGAGGGTCCATGCCCTTGGTTCCCGGGCTGGTGCCCTGAGTACCCGGAGTTGTGCCGTCAGTATTCTTTTCCATCCCGGTGCCCGGTACTTTCGGGCCGCTGCTGTCCGGATTGGTCGGCCCTGTCGAGCCCGCCATGGCCACTGCACTGACGCTGCCCATGATTGCGGCAAGTGTCCATGCGCCAACTGTCTTAAGTTTCATGTTCGAAAACCTCCTGTCAGTGTCCTTCGTGTTGTTGCTAAAGGCATTGAGTGATGATCGACGGTGCAAGTGCCGAACGGCCGACCAGTGGCAGGAGTGACCCGCCACTGTCGTCACACAGATCAGTTGACCTTTGGCTTCTCGGTCACACCGCTCTTGTCGTGGGTGCCGTGGGTGTTCTTGTCGTGCGTCATGGTGCCTGAGCCGTTGTTCATCGACTTGTTGGTCTGCTCACCTTGCTGCGTGCCCTTGGTATTGGACGAATTGCGATCGGCCGGTGCTGAATTGGTGCCCGGCAGCTTGGTCGCGTTGTCGTTAACAGGACTTGCAGGCGTTGGCGACGTTTCAGCAAAAGCTGCGCCCGATGCAACGGCCATCAGGCCAGCGAGAGTCAGGGCAGCGAATTTGGTCTTGATCATGAGGCTTACTCCGTTTTTTAAGATTTTTAACATACCCACGTTGGTCATTGGCCACTTGCCATAGGTGCCAGCGATTCCGACGAACGGTAGCACAATGATTGCGCTTGCTATTAATACCACCCCTTTAAATTCGTTTTTGAATAGCCCTCAAAGAGCGGGGAAGGAGCAGTAATCAGGGGGTGGATTACGCAGTTTTTCAGGCGATCTGGTTATAAGCATTTGCTGCCCGGAAAACCTGAGGGTCTAAAAGGGCACATTTTTTTACACTTTTATAACGGTGATGGCTTTGAGCTATGTAGAGGTGGCTGGCACATGGCTAGCCGTTGAAACAGGCCCTTTGAGCCCCGAAAACATTGGGTCCGATGAATGCTCGGGAAAAAACGCGTGTAGGAAATTGGCCATAAAAAGCGCCTTCATCCGACGTAGTTCGACGGATTGTCATTAAACAGAAACATTTGAGCGTTTAAATCCGCCTCGGGCCTCTTCAAGTGGGCCACCACACAATCTCCTGGACTGAGGTATTACCGTGATTCTGCTGACTAAAAAACGCTTGTCGCTTCTGATCGCTTCGCTGTGCCTGAGCGGTGTAGCCCACGCGACTGATGTTACCGGCGCTGGTTCGAGTTTCGTCTTCCCGGTCATTTCCAAATGGTCCCAGGACTACAGCAAAACTGCCGACAACCGCATCAACTACCAGTCCATCGGTTCGGGTGGCGGTATTGCCCAGATCAAGGCTGCTACCGTTGACTTCGGCGCTTCCGACGCCCCTATGTCCGCTGAAGACCTGCAGGCTGCCGGCCTGGGTCAGTTCCCAAGCGTCATCGGCGGTATCGTGCCGATCATCAACGTTGAAGGCATCGAAAGCGGCAAGCTGAAACTTGACGGCGAAACCCTGGCCAAGATCTTCATGGGCACGGTCAAGAAGTGGAACGACCCAGCCATCGTTGCGCTGAACCCGGGCGTGACACTGCCTGACACCGCAATCACTGTCGTTCACCGTTCGGACGGCTCGGGCACCACTTACAACTTCACCAACTACCTGAGCAAAGCCAGCTCCGAGTGGAATGAGAAGCTGAAGTTCGGTTCGACCGTGCAGTGGCCAGCAGGCGTGGGCGGCAAGGGGAACGAAGGTGTGTCGGCTTACGTGAAGCAGATCAAAGGTTCGATCGGCTACGTTGAATACTCCTACGCTGTAACCAACAAGCTGTCCTACACCCAGCTGAAAAACGCTGCCGGCAAGTTCATCGCGCCGACCGCCAAGTCGTTCGCTGCTGCTGCCGACACCGCTGACTGGGCGAACGCCAAGGACTTCGGTCTGATCATGACCAACGCTCCGGGCGAAGAGGCATGGCCGATCACTGCCACCACCTGGATCATCATGTACAAGAAAGCCAAGAACGCAGAGAAGAGCGCAGCGGCTTTCGACTTCTTCAAGTGGTCTCTCGAAAACGGTCAGAAGCAGGCTGCAGAGCTGGATTACGTCGCCTTGCCGAAATCGCTGGTCGATCGCGTAGAAAACTACTGGAAAGCTGAATTCACCAAGTAAGTGATTCAAGCTTGTACGACCCCTGTCATCGACCGCGATATCGGTCCGATGACGGGGGCTTTTCCTTGCGAGTGGACTCAACATGACTGAAAACACCCAATACCTGTCCGCTGCCGTCAAAGCTGTCGAGACCGAAGGCGAGAAGCGCGCCAAGCGGGATCATCGCCACGACCTGTGGTTCAAGCGTTCATTGCAGGCCGCAGCGATGCTGGTGCTTGCTTTGCTGGGTTGTATTGCCCTGTCGACCCTCTGGGGTGGCAGTCTGGCATTCCAGACGTTCGGGTTTGGCTTTCTGACCAGTACCGAATGGGACGTGAACGCCGGCAAGTTCGGCGCGCTGGTTCCGATCTACGGCACCCTGGTGACCTCTTTTCTGGCTTTGCTGATCGCCGTCCCGGTGAGTTTCGGCATTGCGATTTTCCTGACCGAAGTAGCGCCGCCGTGGCTTCGGATGCCCATTGCCTCGGCCATCGAGCTGTTGGCGGGCATTCCGTCGATCATCTACGGCATGTGGGGGTTGTTCGTGTTCGGGCCGTTCATGGCTGAACACATGTCACCCTGGATCACCGAAAACCTGGGCGCGCTGCCGCTGATCGGCCCGATGTTCCAGGGCCCGCCTCTGGGTATCGGCATGCTGACGGCCGGTATCGTGCTGGCAATCATGATCACCCCGTTCATCACCTCGGTGATGCAGGAAGTCTTCCGCACCGTACCTGTCGCGCTCAAAGAGTCGGCCTATGCGCTGGGCGGTACGACCTGGGAAGTGGTCTGGGACATCGTGCTGCCTTACACCCGTTCGGCAGTGGTCGGCGGTGTGTTCCTCGGCCTGGGGCGAGCGCTCGGTGAAACCATGGCGGTGACCTTCGTACTGGGCAACGCTCACCAGTTCTCGGCGTCGCTGATGATGCCAAGCAGTTCCATCGCTTCGGTCATCGCCAACGAATTCAACGAGGCATACACCGACATTCACCGTTCCGCGCTGATCGCTCTGGGCTTCCTGTTGTTTGTGGTCACCTTCATCGTGCTGGCCCTTGCACGTCTGATGTTGTCGCGTCTGTCGCGTAAGGAGGGGTTATGAGTAAGGACCTGGCAGGCAGCGAGCGCATTTACCGTGTTCGCAATATCAAGAACAAGATCGCCATGGTGCTCAGCTGTGGTGCCACGGCGTTCGGTCTGTTGTGGCTGGTCTGGATTCTGCTGACCACCATCATCAAGGGCATCGACGCCCTGAACCTGCAACTGTTTACTGGCATGACGCCTCCGCCAGGCACTGAAGGCGGTCTGGCCAACGCCTTCTACGGCAGCGTGCTGATGTCCGGCATCGGCCTGCTCATCGGCACGCCGATCGGCCTGATGGCCGGTATCTGGCTGGCCGAGTTCGCGCGCTACACCAAGCTGGGCAACGCAGTGCGCTTCATCAACGACATCCTGCTGTCGGCACCGTCCATTGTGCTGGGCCTGTTCGTGTACACCGTCGTCGTTCTGCCGCTCAACGCAGTGACGGGCCATCAGGTCGGCTTCTCGGCGATTGCCGGTGCACTGGCGCTCGCGCTGCTGGTGATTCCGGTGGTGGTGCGTACCACCGACGAAATGATGCAACTGCAACCCTCGACCATGCGCGAAGCCGCGCTGGCGCTGGGTGTACCTCAATGGAAACTGACCCTGCAGATCGTTCTGCGCGCCGCCAAGGCAGGTGTCGTGACCGGCGTATTGCTGGCACTGGCACGTATCACTGGCGAAACCGCGCCGCTGCTGTTCACCGCATTCGGCAACCAGTTCTGGAGCAGCGATCTGCTCAAGCCAATCGCCAGTGTTCCGGTGGTGGTGTTCCAGTACGCAATGAGCCCGTTCGACGACTGGCACTCCCTGGCATGGGCCGGTGCATTGGTCATGACGCTGTTCGTACTGATACTGAGTCTGCTTTCTCGCTTAATTCTTCTGCGCAATAGGGCGTCCTGATGAACAACCTTTCCCTGGCCAACGAAAAGACCAAGATTCAAGTGCGCGGTCTGGAGTTTTTCTACAACAACCAGAAGTCGCTGAAGTCCATCGACATGACCATTCCCGAGAAGCGCATCACTGCGATCATCGGCCCGTCGGGTTGCGGTAAATCGACCCTGCTGCGTGTGTTCAACCGTATTTACGCGATGTACCCGAAACAGGAAGCGCGCGGCGAAGTGCTGCTCAATGGCGAAAACATCCTGGCGCCGGGCTACTCGATGAACCGCCTGCGCAGCCATGTGGGCATGGTGTTCCAGAAGCCAGTGCCGTTTCCGATGTCGATCTACGACAACATCGCCTACGCCATCAAGCACCATGAAAAACTGTCGCGTCGTGAAATGGAAGATCGCGTCGAGCAGGCGCTGCGTGGTGCCGCGCTCTGGGATGAAGTGAAGGACAAGCTCAAGCAGAGCGCTACCGGTCTGTCCGGTGGTCAGCAACAGCGCCTGTGCATCGCACGTACCATCGCGCTGCGCCCTCAGGTGCTGCTGCTGGATGAACCGACGTCTGCGCTCGACCCGATCTCCACCGGTCGTATCGAGCAGTTGATCACCGAGCTGAAAGAGCAGTTCACCGTGATCATCGTGACCCACAACATGCAGCAGGCCGCCCGTTGTTCGGACTACACCGCGTTCATGTTCATGGGTGAACTGATCGAGCACGGCGACACCGACACCATCTTCACCAAGCCTTCCAAGACCCAGACCGAAGACTACATCACCGGTCGTTTCGGCTGATCAGCCGGCCAGGGCGGGCGCTTCCCGGCGCTCGCCCATGAATGCCTCGATCCTGCTGCGCAACCAGCGTTCGGCAGGGTCGTTGTCCATCACACTCAGCCATGTCATTGACAGGTCCAGCCCCGGCGTGGGGAAGGGCAGCGGCTCGTCGTATACCAACCCCAATGCACTCATGGCACTCGCCGCGTAATCGGACAGCCCCGAAATCAGATCGGTGCCAGCCATCAACGCGGGCAGGGTGGTGAACTGCGGCACCGACAACACCACCTGGCGCTTGCGGCCCAGCGCGGTCAGCCACTCATCAGCGAAACTGCTGACGCTGGCGACGTGCGACACCACCACATGCGGCCGCGAACAGTACTCATCCATCGACATCGGGCCTGACGGCTTGTCGGCCCTCACCAGACGTGGCTGAACGTTGCGTAGCGTCTTGCGTTTGGCGTTGGCGGGGAGCTCGCGGGTCAGGCACACGCCGACCGTGATGTCGCCCGACATCAGGACTTCGGAGATATTCAGGTAGTCGACGTGCTTGACCACGATCACCACGCCCGGCGCTTCCTCGCGGATCGCCTTGAGCATGGCGGGGAACAGGCCGAATTCGACATCGTCGGACAGGCCGATGCGAAAGGTCATCTTGCTCACCGAAGGATCGAAGTCAGTGGTCAGGCTCAGCGCTGTTGACATGGCATCCAGCGCAGGCGTCAGATGTTTGAGGATTTCATGGGCACGGGCGGTCGGCTCCATGCGATGGCCGACGCGGATGAACAGCGGGTCGTTGAGCAGGCCGCGCAGACGGTTGAGCGCCGCGCTGATGGTCGGCTGGCCGAGGAACAGTTTTTCCGCCGCGCGAGTCACATTGCGCTCCTGCATCAGGGTCTCGAAGACCACCATCAGGTTGATATCGGCCTTGCGCAGTTCATTGCGATTCATGTGGGTTCCTTGGCATCAGACATGTTCATCCGGATGGCGCCTGCAAGAGCATGCGCCAGTCTAGGGAAGCGCCGCAGTGGGCGTCCAGCCTTTTGCCTTGCAGCGCAGAAACGTCTTCTTACGTTTCTGTAGGTAGGAAAAGGGCGAATCTGTTGTGGGATCTGGGGTCTACTTGCGGGTCCGGAACGCGTTGTGCCAAGCGCTTCCGGCATTCCCGACCCACACCTTAAGGAGGTGCCCCCTATGCGGGCTGCAAAGATTGCCGGTCTGTTGATGTCGATGGCGTTGCCTTGTGCGGCGCTGGCTGAAACGCCCAGTTATGGTCAGCAACTGGAAGGCTTCACCTATCCCCACCCACTCAAGAAGTTCGACTTCCAGTCTCAGGGCCAAGCGCTGGAGATGGGTTATATGGATGTCGCGCCCACCGGCAAGGCCAACGGCCGCACTGCTGTCCTGATGCACGGCAAGAATTTCTGTGCCGCCACTTGGGAAGACACTATCAAGGGTTTGACCAGCGCAGGTTTTCGGGTGATCGCTCCCGATCAGATCGGTTTCTGCACCTCGACCAAGCCTGGCTATTACCAGTACAGCTTTCAGCAACTGTCGATGAACACCCACGCGCTGCTGGAAAAGCTCGGCATCGACAAGGTGTCGGTCGTGGGTCACTCGACCGGCGGCATGCTGGCCACGCGTTACGCGCTGATGTACCCGAAGCAGGCCGAGAAACTGGTCATGGTCAACCCGATTGGTCTGGAAGACTGGAAAGCACTTGGTGTGCCTTACCGCACCGTGGATCAATGGTATGAGCGGGAACTGAAAACCACCGCCGAAGGCATTCGTGCCTACGAGCAGAAGACCTATTACGACGGGCGCTGGAAGCCTGAGTACGACAAGTGGGTCGACATGCTGGCAGGGCTGAACAAAGGACCCGGTCAGAAAGCCGTTGCCTGGAACTCGGCGCTGATCTACGACATGATTTTCACTCAGCCGGTGTTCTACGAGTTCCCGAAACTGCAGGTGCCGACCGTGTTGATGATCGGTGACGCTGACACCACCGCCATCGGCAGCGACATCGCGCCGCCGGACGTGAAGGCCAAAATCGGTAAGTACAAGGTGTTGGGCAAGCAGGTCACCGAGATGATTCCGGGTGCCAAGCTGGTGGAGTTCAAAGGCATGGGCCATGCCCCGCAGATGGAAGAACCTGCCGCGTTCAACAAGGCGCTGGTCGAGGTGCTTCAGTAGCCATTTGTTGAGCGGTGATCGTGCCGACGCTCCGCGCTCATCGGTATACACAAGTCCTCCTGGAGGAATACGATGATGATCGTTCCCACGCTCTGCGTGGGAATGCCTCCCAGGACGCTCTGCGTCCGCTCTCGAATGTGGCGCAGATGTGTGCCCAAGCTCCAGCGTTTTCCAAGTCATGCGCTCGGCTCACTGAATCCTCAGTCTGTGCCATTTATGACGCTCTGCGTCACATTCGAGAGCGGACGCAACGATCAGCAGCGATCAGCTCAACAACTGTGCAAACGCCTTGTCGGCCTCCAGTACTGCGGGCAGTCCGGCGAACAGGGCGTCCAGGTCGATGCCTTCCATGATTGGTCCGTCGGAAGCCTTCTGTGCTTCAGGCGTTGCGCCGCCGTGGGCTTCCAGTGCGTCGGAAATCACGATGGCTTGGGCGACGATGCGTGGCAAGGGCGCGTCATTGGGGGCTTGCATCGGTTTGGCCTGATACGCGATTGCCTCCTGAATCACCTTGGGCAGTTGCCAGCGTCGGGCCAGCTCGGTGCCCACTTCCGGGTAGCCAAAGCCCAACTGCACGGTTTCATTGGCCGCACGTCCGGCCGTTCCGGCCTTGGTCGCGCTGTTCAGACGTTCGGCCACTTCTGGCGCGCCGGTCTGGATTAACAGCTCGCCGATGTTGTGCATCACGCCACAGGTGAAGGCGATTTCCGCATCCGTACCGCTTTGTTTGGCCAGCATCCGGCAGATTCCGGCCACCTGGAAGCTTTTCAGCCAGAACGCCTTGAGGTCAAAACTCGGCCCGGCCTTGAACGCGCCGGTCACTGCCGAAGCCATCACCAATGTGCGCAGGGTGTTGAAGCCCAGACGCATGGCGGCGTCTTCAATACTCGACGATTCGCGTGAGCCGCGGAAGCGCGCCGAGTTGGCCAGACGCAGGACCTTGGCGGCAATCACCGGGTCTTTCTCGATATTGCGGGCGATGCTTTCCAGGTTGGAGGAGGGGTTGTCGAACTGCAGCATCAGGTCCTGAGCCACCTTGGGAATGCTCGGCAGACTGTGCAAATCGTCAAACAGCTTTTCAATACTCATCATGGCGGGACCATCCTCTGGACGACGGGATGATTTGACCATAGCCAGTTTTTTCCGCTCTGCACGTTTTGCCGTCATTTGTGGGAAGGGTTTCTCACCCGGCTCGAAAATAAAAATAAAAGACTCTTCAAGCCTGGCCGATATACCACCAAGGGGCTGTTTGACTGTTCCGATTCGTGTCCCAGAAGCCCCTTCGAAAAAACGGCACCGTTTCCGAAGTTGACTGGCGTTTTTTGAATCGTCCTTATTGTTTATGCCGTGGAAGTACTCGCTATGATGAAAAGCCTGGGTTTCAGCAAGAAAATCCTCTTGGCCGCCGCTTTGATTGTGATTGTCGCGTTCAGTGTGTTCATTGTCGTCAATGACTATCGACAACGTCAGTCACTGAAATCCAGTGTTCAGTCCGAGCTGCAACAACTCGGCACCTTGACCACGCAGAACATTCAGACCTGGCTGGAAAGCCGCATCCAGTTGCTGCAGTCCATGTCCCAGCAGATCGCTATTGACGGCAAGGGGTTGCCGCAGTTGCAGCGTGCCGTGGGGCTTTCGGTGTACAGCGATAACTTTCAACTGGGTTACTTCGGCACCACCGAAGGCGTGATGCTTTCCAACCCGTCCGCGACCCGTCCGGCTGACTACGACCCACGCGCGCGTGGCTGGTACAAGGCGGCGCAGAACGCGACAGGCACCATCGTTACCGAACCCTACATTGCCGCTTCGTCCGGCAAGCTGGTCATGACCATCGCGACCCCGGTCAAGATCCAGAACCAGTTGGCCGGTGTGGCCGGTGCCGACATCTCGCTGGACAGCGTCAGCAAGATCATCAACTCGTTGAACTTCAACGGCCATGGCTATGCGTTTCTGGTCAGCGCCGAAGGCAAGATTCTCGTACACCCGGACAGCAAGCTTGTGCTGAAAAACATCAGCGAAGCCTACCCGAACAACACGCCGAAGATCGCCACAGGCGTGACAGAGATCGATTCCGGCAACAAGCCGGAAATCATCTCGTTCACCCCGGTGCAGGGCGTTTCCACGGCCAACTGGTACGTGGCACTGGTGCTTGAACAGGACGCTGCCTATTCGATGCTCAGCGAATTCCGCGCTTCGGCCATTACGGCAATGGTCGTCGTAGTGGTCGTGATCATCCTGCTGCTGGGCCTGTTGATCCGTGTATTGATGCAGCCGCTGCACCAGATGGGCCGTGCGATGCGTGACATTGCTGACGGTGAGGGCGACCTGACCAAGCGACTGGCAATCACCTCGCAGGACGAGTTCGGCGCGCTGGCGCAATCGTTCAACCACTTCGTCGAGCGCATCCATGCGTCGATCCGTGAAGTTGCCTCGACCGCTGCTCAATTGGGTTCGGTCGCAACGCAGGTGGTAAAAGTATCCAACGCGTCGATGAGCAACTCCAATCAGCAGGCAAACCGCACCGAGAGCGTGGCGGCCGCGATCAACGAGCTGGGTGCCGCCGCTCAGGAAATCGCGCAGAACGCTGCGCGCACGTCGCAGCAATCCAGTGACGCGAGTGAGCTGGCCGGTGACGGTCAGGCCGTCGTGCAGCAGACCATCAAGGCGATGAACGAGCTGTCCGGCAAGATCAGCGAGTCGTGCGTGAACATCGAAAGTCTGAACGACAAGACTGCCAACATCGGGCAGATTCTCGAGGTGATCACCAGCATTTCCCAGCAGACCAACCTGCTGGCGCTCAACGCCGCCATCGAAGCGGCACGTGCCGGTGAAGCCGGTCGTGGTTTCGCGGTGGTCGCCGACGAGGTGCGCAACCTGGCTCACCGGACTCAGGACTCGGCTCAGCAGGTCCAGAAAATGATCGAGGAACTGCAGGTCGGTGCCCGTGAAGCGGTTACCAACATGACCGAGAGCCAGCGTCAGAGTGAAGACAGCGTGGGCATCGCCAACCGTGCCGGCGAGCGTCTGGGCAGCGTGACCCGCCGCATCGACGAGATCAATGGCATGAACCAGTCGGTTGCGGCTGCGACCGAAGAGCAGACCTCGGTGGTGGAGTCGATCAATGTCGACATCACCCACATCAACACGCTCAACCAGCTCGGTGTCGACAACCTGCGTCAGACCCTGGAAGCCTGCAACTCGCTGGAAGAACAGGCTGCACGCTTGCAACAACTGGTGGGCAGTTTCCGTATCTGATCGCTCAACGACCTGCGCTTATCGCCTCAACACTGATCGTGCCCACGCGATGGGCACGATCATTAACCTTATACCGATCGTTCCCACGCTCATCGTTATACACAAGTCATCTGGCTATCCAGTGAGACAGCGGCACTGCCGTGCTTTTTTGCGCGATAGTGCGGACACCGCCGATTGCGACGTGGGTGAAGGCTGAGTCCTGGCGCTGATTCGGGGGGCAATCGGCATGGATGCCGATTGAGCTGCACTGGGCCATGGATGGCCCATTTGCAGCGACCCCCGAATCAGTGTCAGGACGAAGGAACCCCGGCGAAGCCGGGGCCGGAACCGGAGCGAAGGAGTTTGCTCACTTTGCTCCGTCAAAGTGAGTCGCCGAGGGGCGAAAAGGTGACCTGAGCCGGGCGCTCGGCTCACTGAGTCCACAGTCTGTGCCATTTGTGACGCGGAGCGTCACGGGAGGCATGCCCACGCGGAGCGATGGGTACGATCAGTGTTGGGGCGGACTTGTGTATAACGATGAGCGCGGGGCATAGAAACGATCGGGTACAGATGCCAGCCCTCACACTGATCGTTCCTCACGCTCCGCGTGGGCATGCCTCCCAGGACGCTCCGCGTCCGCTCTTGAATGTGGCGCAGATGCGCGCCCACGCTCCAGCGCTATCCACGTCATGCGCTCGGCTCACTGAATCCGCAATCTGTGCCATGTGTGACGCAGAGCGTCACGGGCGGCATGCCCACGCGGAGCGATGGGCACGATCAGTGTCGGGACGCTCCGCGTCCCGACATCGGTATTGACGCACCTGCAACGCAACCTGCGCAAAACTGTTACGGGTTCGTCATCCTCGCTTCACGTCTCTGCAACACGTCCGGTTCAGTCTGGCTGACAACCGAATACGGCCTGCACCGGGTCGTAGGGCAGACAGAGACAGACCATGAACCCAGCTATCCATGTCGAAGGGCTGAACAAGAGCTTTTCCCGTAAAAGCGCTCTGGTTGGCCTTGAGTTGTCTATACAACATGGCGAGATGGTCGCGCTGATCGGTGCGTCCGGCTCGGGCAAGTCCACTTTGCTGCGGCATCTGGCCGGGCTGGCGTGCTGTGACCGGGAAAACGGTGGTCAGGTCAAGGTGCTGGATCGCGAGGTGCAGGCCTCGGGTCGTCTCAATCGTCATGTACGCCGTCTGCGTGCCGACATCGGTTACATCTTTCAGCAGTTCAATCTGGTCAATCGCCTCAGCGTGCTCGACAACGTGTTGCTCGGCTGCCTCGGCCGCATGCCGCGTTGGCGTGGCAACCTCGCGCTGTTCAACACCGAAGAAAAGCAGCGCGCCATGGCGTCACTGGAGCGTGTCGGTCTGGCGGACCTTGCCGCGCAGCGCGCCTCGACCCTGTCCGGCGGGCAGCAGCAGCGCGTGGCCATCGCCCGTGCGCTGACCCAACGCGCCGAAGTCATTCTGGCTGACGAGCCCATCGCTTCGCTCGACCCCGAATCCGCTCGCCGGGTCATGGAAATCCTCGCCGACATTAACCGCCGCGACGGCAAGACCGTTGTCGTGACCCTGCATCAGGTCGACTACGCGATGCGCTATTGCCCGCGGGCCGTGGCGCTTAAAGGCGGACGTATCCATTACGACGGCCAGGCGCAAGGCCTCAGTGCGTCCTTCCTCGACGATCTCTACGGCGCCGAACAGGGCAGCAGCCTGATCGGCACCGGGAAAAAGCTTCGTCTCGAAAAGCCTGCGCGTCTGGCGCTGGCCAAAGTCTGAACACTTTTGCGTCAGTCCTCTGACATCAACCGCTGTTGCACGAACCTCACCTCAGGAGTGCTTTCATGTTCAACCGTATCGGTCGCGTCCTCGCGTCTGCCGCATTGCTGGCCACTTGCGCAATGGGCACTGCCCAGGCGGAAGAGAAGGTCATCAATTTCGGCATCATGTCCACGGAGTCGTCGCAGAACCTCAAAACCATCTGGCAGCCTTTTCTGGATGACATGAGCAAGAAAACCGGGCTCAAGGTCAACGCGACCTTCGCCTCGGACTACGCGGGCCTGATTCAGGGCATGCGTTTCAACAAGGTAGACGTGGCCTGGCTGGGCAACAAGGCCGCCATGGAAGCGGTGGACCGTTCCAATGGCGAGATCTTCGCTCAGACCTCCGCAGCCAATGGTGCGGCCGGTTACTGGAGCCTGCTGATCGTGCGCAAGGACAGCCCGATCAATTCTGTTGAAGACATGCTCAAGAACGCCAAGACCCTGACCTTCGGCAATGGCGACCCGAACTCTACCTCCGGTTATCTGGTGCCGGGCTATTACGTATTCGCCAAGAACCATGTCGATGCGTCCACCGCATTCAAGCGCACGCTGAATTCCAGCCACGAAGTCAACGCGCTCAGCGTTGCCAAAGGCCAACTGGACGTGGCGACGTTCAACACCGAGAGCTGGGACCGCCTGGCTGTCACTCAGCCGGACAAGGTCGAGCAGCTGAAAGTGATCTGGAAATCGCCGCTGATCCCGGCCGATCCAATGGTCTGGAGCAAGGCGCTGTCGGACGAGAACAAGGCGAAAATCCGCGAGTTCTTTGCCAGCTACGGTGATACCGATGAAGAAAAAACCGTCCTCAAGAACATGCAACTGGGCAAATTCCTGAAGTCCAGTGACGACCAGTTGCTGCCGATTCGCCAGCTGGAACTGTTCAAGCAACGCACTGAAGTCGCGGCCAGCACCACGCTCGACGCCAAGGAAAAGGAAACCCGGCTGAAGGAAATCGACGCCGGCCTGAGCAAGCTGCAGGAGCGCATTACCGAACTGAACCAGAAAACGGCATCCAGCACTGCTGGCTGAACGAGCGGGGCGCGGACCTCCCGTTCGCGCCCCGGCAAATGCCATCAGGACATCGATTGCTATGAACACTCACGTTGCATACACCCAGGTGGCGGGCAAACGCACCTGGCCTCGCTACCTGGGCTGGGGGCTGTTTCTGGTCGCACTGGCCTGGGCCTGGCAAGGCGCTGAAATGAACCCGCTGTCGCTGGTTCGTGACTCGGGGAACATGGCGACTTTCGCTTCCGACTTCTTCCCGCCGGATTTCCGCGAATGGCGCAGTTACCTCACGGAAATGGTGGTCACGATTCAGATCGCCTTATGGGGCACGGTGCTGGCCATCGTCTGTTCCATCCCGCTCGGCATTCTGTGTTCCGAAAACATCACGCCGTGGTGGATTCACCTGCCGTTGCGCCGCTGCATGGACGCCTTTCGCTCCATCAATGAAATGGTGTTCGCGATGCTGTTCGTGGTCGCCGTGGGCCTGGGGCCATTCGCGGGCGTGCTGGCGTTGTGGATCAGCACCACGGGGGTGCTCGCCAAACTGTTCGCCGAGGCCGTGGAAGCCATTGATCCAGGCCCGGTCGAAGGGGTGCGGGCCACCGGCGCCAGCGCATTGCAGGAAGTCATCTACGGGGTGATCCCGCAGGTCATGCCGCTGTGGATCTCCTACGCTCTATACCGTTTCGAGTCCAACGTGCGCTCGGCAACGGTGGTCGGCATGGTCGGTGCAGGCTGTATCGGGGTAATTCTCTGGGAAAACATCCGTGCCTTTGCATTCGTCCAGACCAGCGCCGTGTTGCTGGTGATCATCGTCGTCGTCAGCGTGATCGACATCGCGTCGCAACGCTTGCGCAAGCAATTTATCTGACCGGAGAGGGGTGTCCCGATGGGCACTTTTTTTGACCATGCAGTTGTCTAGACAAACAGAGCCGTTGTACCGCGAACTGGCCGATACGCTGCGCGCCGAGCTGGGTACTTACCGTCCCGGCGACTATTTGCCTGCCGAGTTTCAACTGGCCGAACGTTTCAGCGTCAATCGCCACACGGTTCGCCGCGCTGTCGATGAACTGGTGCGCGAAGGCAGCGTGTTGCGTCGGCAGGGCAAGGGCACTCAGGTGCTGGAACGTCCGTTGATCTACCCGATGCAGGCCGACAGTGCCTACAGCCAGTCACTGTCGGCACAGGGCATCGGGGTCGAGGCGATCCTGTTGCTGCGCCGCGACTGTCAGGCCAATGCCGAGGACGCCATGCATCTGGGCCTGAACGAGCTGGCTCCGATCATCGAACTGCGCACGCTGCGCAAACTCGACGGGCAACCCGTGAGCCTCATTCTGCATCGGTTCAGCGCCGGCTACCGCGAGTTGCTGGCTGATTATGCAGGCGGCTCGCTGCGCCAATACCTGGCCGAGCGCGAACTGCCGTTGACCCGCAAACAGAGCCTGATCGGCGCCCGACTGCCGACCCGCGAAGAGGCGGCGCATTTGTTGATGCCGCGCCATATGCCCGCGCTGACGGTGTTGACCGTCTCCTGCAACCGGTCCGGTCAGCCGGTGGAACTGTCCCGTTCCACCAGCCGCAGCGACCGCTTCCACTATCAAGTGACCACCTGATGCCGAGGTTATCCATGCAATCGTCTCAGCAATCCCCTCAAGCCAATCCTGAAACCGCCGCCCGCCAGCACTGGATGGGCGTCCTCGCCCGGGCGCATGTCGATGAGCACTGTCGCGAGCACATGAAGCGCCATGAAGCCGCCTTGCGCGACACCGATTACCAGATGATCCGTGCGCCGGAAATCGGCATGACGCTAGTGCGCGGGCGCATGGGCGGCACCGGTTCGGCGTTCAATCTGGGTGAAATGAGCGTGACCCGTTGTGTGGTCCGTCTGGCGGACGGACGCACCGGCTACAGCTATCTGGCCGGACGCGACAAACACCACGCCGAACTCGCCGCGCTGGCCGACGCCCATTTGCAGGGCGCTCAGCAGGCATCGTGGCTGGCTGAACTGATCGAACCCCTTGCCCAGGCACAGGCCCGGCGCAAGGCCGCCAAAGACGCAGAAACCGCCGCGACCAAAGTGGAATTCTTTACCCTGGTCCGAGGAGAAGACTGATGAACGCCGTCCTTTTGCAACCTGCCTTCACCGACCCGGTACTCGACGCCCAACGCAGCTTTCGCGCCGCTCTCAAGGCGCTGGCCGGCCCCGGCATCGCCCAGACCCTGAACGCCGCCCATCAACCGCCCGCGTTGTCGGGACTCGACAGCGCCACCCACGCGCTGTGTCTGGCGTTGCTGGACCTGGACACGCCGGTCTGGCTGGCTCCGGCTTTCGACACGCCAGCCATTCGTGCCAATCTCTCATTTCACTGCGGCTGCCCGATCGTCAGCGAGCGGCAGAACGCCCGCTTCGCGCTGCTCGATGCCTCGGTGGCACAGGACCTGGCCGGATTCGACCTGGGTAACGACCGCTATCCGGATCAGTCCTGCACGCTGCTTATCCAGTTGCCAGACCTTGACGGCGGAACCCCGCTGGACTGGAGCGGCCCCGGCATCGAGCACCGCAATCGCGTGGCCTTGCCGCTGGAAAAGGAGTTCTGGACCGAACGGTCGGCGCGCAACGACTTCCCGCGCGGGCTCGATGTGTTCTTTCTGTCGGGCAGCCGGATGCTCGGCTTGCCACGCAGCACCCGTGTGCAGGAGTGTGCCTAATGTATGTCGCCGTCAAAGGTGGCGAACAGGCCATCGATAACGCCCACCGCTTGCTGGCCAGCAGGCGTCGTGGTGATACCGCCGTCGCTGAACTCGATGTCGAGCAGATCCGTCAGCAACTGCCGCTGGCTGTCGCCCGGGTCATGACCGAAGGCTCGCTGTACGACGAGCAATTGGCCGCGCTGGCGATCAAGCAATCGGCGGGCGATCTGGTCGAAGCGATTTTCCTGCTGCGCGCCTACCGCACGACGCTCACGCGCTTTTGCGCCAGTTTGCCCATCAACACCTCGAACATGCAGCTCAATCGTCGTCTTTCCGCCACGTTCAAGGACGTGCCCGGCGGGCAACTGCTGGGGCCGACTTTCGACTACACCCACCGTCTGCTGGATTTCACGCTGCTGGCCGAAGGCGAGCATCCGGGTCCAAGCGTAACGCCTGATGCTGCCTTGCAGCCGTGCCCTCGGGTACTGGGTCTGTTGGCGAAAGAAGGCCTGATGAAGCCTGAAGTCGACAACGATGAGCCGATTGCCGACATCACCCGCGAGCCGCTGGAGTATCCGTCCAGTCGCGCCGAACGCCTGCAGGCTTTGGCCCGTGGCGATGAGGGGTTTCTGCTGGCGCTGGGGTATTCGACCCAGCGTGGCTATGGCCGCAACCACCCGTTTGCAGGCGAGATTCGCATCGGCGAAGTGGAGGTGTGGATCGAGCCGGAGGAACTGGGCTTTCCCATCCTCATCGGCGACATCGAAATCACCGAGTGCGAAATGATTAACCAGTTCGTCGGCTCGGCCACTGTGCCTGCGCAGTTCACGCGTGGTTATGGTCTGGCCTTCGGCAATGCCGAGCGCAAGGCGATGGGCATGGCGTTGGTGGATCGCTCGCTGCGTGCCGACGAGTACAACGAAGAAATCCGTTCGCCAGCCCAGCAGGAAGAGTTCGTGCTGGCCCACTGCGACAACGTCGAAGCCGCCGGTTTCGTTTCGCACTTGAAGCTGCCGCATTACGTGGACTTTCAGTCCGAACTGGAACTGATCCGCAAACTGCGCAAACCCACCGCGACCGGGGAGAACGAGCAATGAGCAGCCTCAAACCGCCCGTTGAGCGGGACACCGCCTACAACTTCGCTTATCTGGACGAGCAGACCAAACGCATGATCCGCCGCGGCTTGCTCAAGGCCGTCGCCATTCCCGGTTATCAGGTGCCATTCGGTGGCCGCGAGATGCCGTTGCCGTATGGCTGGGGCACCGGCGGCATGCAACTGACCGCCGCGATTCTGGGCGCCGAAGACGTGCTCAAGGTCATCGACCAGGGCGCGGACGACACCACCAACGCGGTCTCGATCCGGCGCTTCTTCGCCCGCACGGCAGGCGTAGCCACCACCGAACGCACGCCCGAAGCGACGGTGATCCAGACCCGTCACCGCATCCCGGAAACCCCGCTGCACGCTGACCAGATCATGGTGTATCAGGTGCCGATTCCCGAGCCGCTGCGCTTCATCGAGCCGTCCGAAACCGAGACCCGGACCATGCATGCGCTGGACGATTACGGGGTGATGCACGTCAAGCTCTACGAAGACATCGCCACCTTCGGCCACATCGCGACCAGCTATGCCTATCCGGTGATGGTCGATGAGCGCTATGTGATGGATCCGTCGCCGATTCCCAAATTCGACAACCCCAAGCTGGACATGAGCCCGGCGCTGATGTTGTTCGGCGCAGGGCGCGAGAAGCGTCTGTACGCGGTGCCTCCCTTTACCCGCGTGGTGAGTCTGGATTTCGAAGATCACCCGTTCGAAGTCCAGCGCTGGGAGCAATGCTGCGCAATCTGCGGCAGCCATGATTCCTTTCTCGACGAACTGATTCTCGACGACGCGGGCACCCAGAGCTTTGTCTGCTCCGATACCGATTATTGCGCCCAGCGGGCCAGCCAGCAGGAGAACGCCCGATGATCAGTGCCATGTCGGTCAATCCGACCAACGCGCCACGGCCTGAACTGGACGAAGCGCTGCTCAGGGTCCGCGGTCTGACCCGGTTGTACGGGCCGGAGAAGGGCTGTCAGAACGTCAGTTTCGACCTGTATCCCGGTGAGGTATTGGGCATCGTCGGCGAGTCCGGCTCGGGCAAGTCCACGTTGTTGTCAGTGCTCAGCGGCCGCTCCGCGCCGGAGAGTGGCCGTATCGACTATCGCGGCCAGGACGGCAGCTGGCTCGATCTATACAGCGCCAGCGAGGCGCAACGGCGTACCTTGCTGCGCACCGAATGGGGCTTCGTCGAGCAGAATCCGCGTGACGGCCTGCGCATGGGCGTGTCGGCGGGGGCCAACATCGGCGAGCGTTTGATGGCCCAGGGCGTACGCAATTATCAGCAGTTGCGCGGTGCGGCGCTGGACTGGCTCGGTCAGGTGGAAATCGATCCGCTGCGTATCGATGATCTGCCGCGCACCTTTTCCGGCGGCATGCAGCAACGCTTGCAGATCGCCCGCAATCTGGTTTCCGGCCCGCGGCTGGTGTTCATGGACGAGCCGACCGGCGGCCTGGATGTCTCGGTGCAGGCGCGTCTGCTGGACCTGTTGCGCGGTCTGGTGCGCGAGCTGGACCTGGCGGTGGTGATCGTCACCCACGACCTGGCCGTGGCCCGGTTGCTGGCGGACCGGCTGATGGTGATGCGTCGCTCGCACGTGGTCGAGGCGGGGCTCACCGATCAGATCCTCGATGACCCGCAGCATCCGTATTCACAGCTGCTGGTTTCCTCGGTACTGCAGCCATGATCCGCACAGAGAGATGAGCCTGATGACTACCTTGATCGAGGTCCGTGACCTCTCGAAAAACTTCACGCTGCATCAACACAACGGCGTGGTGCTCAATGTGCTGCGTGGCCTGAATTTCTCGGTGCGCAGCGGCGAGTGTCTGGTGTTGGGCGGGGCGTCCGGTACGGGCAAGAGCACTTTGTTGCGCACGCTGTACGGCAACTACCTGCCTGCTGCTGGCAGCATTCGCGTGCAGCACGACGGCGAGTGGACCGAGCTGGTCGGCGCCACGCCGCGCCAGGTGCTGGAAGTGCGGCGCAGGACGCTGGGCTATGTGAGTCAGTTTCTGCGCGTCATTCCTCGCGTGTCGAGTCTGGACGTGGTCATGGAACCGGCGCTGGCACGTGGCTGGCCGCGCGAACAGGCGAGGGCGCGAGCCGAGTTGCTGCTCACCCGTCTGAACATTGCGCCGCGTCTGTGGCCGCTGGCACCCAGTACGTTTTCCGGTGGCGAACAGCAACGCATCAACATCGCTCGCGCCTTCATGGTGCCCTGGCCAGTGCTGTTGCTGGACGAGCCGACGGCTTCGCTGGATGACGCCAATCGTCAGGTGGTGCTGGAACTGATCGACGAAGCCAAACGTGAGGGCGCCGCGCTGATTGGCATTTTCCATGACCGCGACGCTCGTGAATCGGTGGCCAGCCGTCAACTGGACATGACCCCGGTGGACCTGACCGCCAAGGAGTTGCTGCAATGCTGAACGAACAGATATTCACCAATGCCCGTGTAGTCACTGGTGATGCGGTGTTTTCCGGCACTGTGGTGGTGCGCGACGGCCTGATCGCCGAGGTCGATTCGGGCCGCAGCCCGTTGAGTCAGGCGCAGGACATGCAGGGTGATTATCTGCTGCCGGGGTTGATCGAACTGCACACCGACAACCTGGAAAAACACCTGTCGCCGCGTCCCGGTGTGGACTGGCCGTCAACCTCGGCAGTGATCAGCCACGATGCGCAGATAGTCGCCGCAGGCATCACCACGGTGTTCGACGCGCTGTCGATTGGCGACATCAACCCCAAGGGCAAGCGCATGCAGCAACTGCCCTCGATGCTCGCTGCCATAGCGGCGGCCAGCGATGCAGGCCTGACCCGCGCCGAGCACCTGCTGCACCTGCGCTGCGAAGTCAGTCACCCGGACACCCTGAGTGTGTTTCGCGACCTGGTGGATCAGCCGCTGGTGAAGCTGGTGTCGGTCATGGATCACGCCCCCGGCCAGCGTCAGTTCGCGCTGGAGTCCAAGTACCGCGAGTACTACATGGGCAAGTACCACATGAGCAGTCAGGAGATGGACGGCTTCATCGTCGAGCAAGTGGCCAACTCCATCGAATACGCTGATCGATATCGTCGCGCGATTGTCGAACTGTGCCTGGCGCGC
Organism: Pseudomonas sp. fls2-241-TYG-175; assembly: GCF_030209155.1. Taxonomy (NCBI): domain Bacteria; kingdom Pseudomonadati; phylum Pseudomonadota; class Gammaproteobacteria; order Pseudomonadales; family Pseudomonadaceae; genus Pseudomonas; species Pseudomonas sp. fls2-241-TYG-175. Next base: position 22,789 of record NZ_JARVSO010000037.1, read on the forward strand.
GGGTTGTCCATCGCCAGTCATGATGACGCGACCATGGCCCATGTCGAGGAATCGGCGGGCTTCGGCATGAACATCGCCGAGTTTCCGACCACCCTGGAAGCGGCCCGTGGCTGTCGGCGTCTGGGCATGAGCGTGCTGATGGGTGCACCGAACATCGTGCGCGGCGGCTCGCACTCCGGTAACGTGGCGGCCGCGTCGCTGGCCAAAGAAGGACTACTGGATATTCTCTCCAGCGACTACTATCCGGCGAGTCTTCTGCAATCAGCGTTCATGCTGGCCGAACAAGACAACGACTGTGGGTTGCCTCAGGCGATGAACATGGTCAGCCGCACGCCGGCACTGGCGGCGGGGCTGGCTGATCGCGGTGAAATTCGTATTGGCCTGCGTGCCGACCTGATTCAGGCGCGCAGTCACGGCAATCTGCCGGTTATCGATAAAGTCTGGCGACAAGGCAAGAGGGTATTCTGATGGCAGGCAGGTTGATCTATCTCATCGGGCCGTCCGGTTCAGGCAAGGACAGCCTGATGGACGCGGCTCGCGACACCCTGGCGGAGCGTAACTGCCGGGTGGTGCGGCGGGTTATCACCCGTTCCGCCGAGGCCGTGGGCGAAGCGGCACAGGCCGTGGACGTCGAGCAGTTCGAACACATGCGAGAGCACGGCGCGTTCGCGTTGAACTGGCAGGCCAACGGCTTGCATTACGGCATCCCGATTGTCATCGACCAGTGGCTGCTGGAGGGCCATGACGTGCTGATCAACGGTTCACGGGCGCACCTTGAGCGCTCGCAACGCCGCTATCCCAATCTGCTGGCGGTGCTGCTGACTGTGGATCAGGACGTCTTGCGTCAGCGTCTGCTGGCGAGAGGCCGGGAAAGCCTGCCGGAAATCGAGGCGCGACTGGACCGCAATCAGCAGTTTGCCGGTGATCTGCTGGCCAGCCACCCTGGCGTCTATCCGCTGGACAACTCCGGCGAGCTGCAGCAGACGGTTGCTGCGCTGGTTCGCTATCTGGAGAAACACCCGGCGTGCGCCTGACGCTGCTCGGCACTGGCGACGCTCGGCAAGTGCCGGTGTATGGCTGTCAGTGTCCGGCCTGTCTGGCGGCACTGAGCGACAAAGCGTTGCGTCGTCTGCCTTGCAGTGCGCTGGTCGAGTTCTACGATCAGCGCTGGTTGATCGACAGCGGTCTGACCGACCTCACCGAGCGTTTTCCGCCACGCAGCCTGAGCGGCATTCTGCAGACCCACTACCACGCCGATCACGCTCAGGGTCTGCTGCACCTGCGCTGGGGGCAGGGTCTGGTGATTCCGGTGCACGGTCCGGTGGATCCGGAAGGCCTGGCGGACCTGTACAAACACCCGGGCATTCTGGATTTCAGCCAGCCGTTCGCAGCCTTCGAAACCCGCGTTCTGGGCGCGCTGCAGGTCACTGCGCTACCGCTGCAGCATTCCCGGCCGACATTGGGTTACCTGCTGGAGGGCGACGGGCGACGCATCGCCTACCTGACTGACACAGTCGGCCTGCCCGAGGCCACGTACGACTACCTGCAACGCCAGCCGCTGCACGCCCTGATCCTCGACTGCTCCATGCCCCCGCAACCCCAGACCCCGCGCAACCACAACGACCTGACGCTGGCGCTGGACATCATCGAACGCCTGAAACCGGGCAAAGCCATCCTGACCCATATCGGCCACACTCTTGACGCCTGGCTGATGGAACAACCGAGGCAACTACCGGACAACGTAATGATTGCTCGGGATGGGATGGTGGTTTGAGATACTTGTGATTCAGTCCGAAGACCACTCAATCTCGTTGCCAGCTTCTCTTACCAAACGATCTGTAAACCACTGAAGAAACGCAATTTCGTGGGAGGCGCCAACACGTCTTCGACGTAGCGCTGTCGCGCGGCAAACACCGGGCGTCGTGGGAGCGGACTTGTCCGCGAATGCAGTATTTCAGCCACTGCATATGCGTCGGATGTACCGGCCTTTTCGCGGACAAGTCCGCTCCTACAAAAATCGCGTTTCTTCAGTAAGTTACAGGTAGTTTGATAAGAGCGGACTCGTCCGCGAATACGGTAGCCCAACCGATGCATATTCGTCGGATGTACAGGCCTTTTCCCGGACAAACGGAACGCGCCCGGTCCACTTCCACATGGTTTGCTGTGCGACAGCTCTGTGCCGAGAATGTGGTGAACCTCTCATAGGTTGTCTTTCGCTGAACGCCATAAGCCACACCCATCCGATTCCGTTCGCTGATCGCCCACAACATCAATGTCGCGCCGTTCCAAGCGTGCAGGCAAATTTTGACGTGCTCAGAATCAGCTTTTCAAGCCGAAACAGCCTGCGACAATTTGTCATTATGAACTGGTTAGTACATTCTGCGCGGCTGTAAAAATCCGACAGGTTCGACACATGACTGGTAAACAAGACACAGGGGCGGGGAGCAGGGTGGGGCTGCTCGTATTGGGGGCGCTTATCGCATTGATCGGGCTTGGCCTGGCGGGCGGGGGCGGTTATCTGGTGGCGTTGGGCGGGAGCTGGTTCTTCCTGCTCATGGGCCTGGCGATGCTGATCAGCGGCGCGTTGATTGCGAAGCGGCAGCCCAAAGGTGCGCTGATCTATGGTGTGGCCCTTGTTCTGACTGCGATCTGGGCAGTCTGGGATGCAGGGCTGCATTATTGGCCGCTGGTTTCACGCGTGCTGACGTTCGCCGTGATCGGTCTGGTGGTTGCGCTGATCTACCCGACACTGGTCCGCGCTTCCGGCGCTCAGGCAGGGCGGGGTGCCTATGGTCTGGCAGGCGTGCTGGCCATTGGCGTTGTGGCGACCATCGGCTATATGTTCGTGCCGACTCATGTGGTCAGCGCCAGCAGCGTGCCGGACGTTCTGCCGGTCGCTCCGGGCAGCGAGCAGAAGGACTGGGCGCACTGGGGCAACACCCCGGCGGGCAACCGTTTCGCGGCGCTGGATCAGATCAACAAAGGCAACATCGACAAGCTGCAGGTAGCCTGGACGTTCCACACCGGCGATATTCCGCAGAGTACCGGCGCAGGTGCCGAAGACCAGAACACGCCGTTGCAGATCGGCGACACGGTCTACACCTGTACCGCCTACGGCAAGGTTTTCGCGCTGGATGCCGATACCGGTGAGCAGCGCTGGAAGTTCGACCCCAAGGGCAGTGCGCCCAACTGGCAGCGCTGCCGTGGTCTGGGCTACTTCGCAACGCCTGCCGCCGAGGCGAGCGCTCAGCCTGCCGCCTGCGCCAGCCGTATTTTCCTGCCGACTGGCGATGCACGCCTGATCGCGCTGGATGCCAGAACCGGCGAGGCCTGCACAGACTTCGGCACCCAGGGTGTGGTTGACCTGAAGACCGATATGGGTGAAGTCAAGGAAGGCTATTACCAGCAAACCTCGACACCTCTGGTCGCTGGCAACGTTGTCGTGGTGGGCGGTCGTGTCGCCGACAACTTCTCCACGGGCGAACCGCCCGGCGTGGTGCGCGCTTTCGATGTGCACAGCGGTGAGCTGGTCTGGGCCTGGGATCCTGGCAACCCCGATACCACCAAACGTCCGCCAGCAGGCGAGACCTACACGCGTGGCACACCGAACGTCTGGTCAGCCATGTCCTACGACGAAAAACTGGGCCTGATCTACCTGCCGACCGGCAACGCCACGCCGGACTTCTTCGGTGGCACGCGCACGGGGGCAGATGACAAGTGGTCGTCCTCGGTCGTTGCTGTAGACGTCAGGACCGGTCAGGTGCGCTGGCATTTCCAGATGACTCACCACGACCTGTGGGACTTCGATATTCCGGCCCAGCCGCTGCTGTACGACATCCCGGACGGCAAGGGCGGCACTCAGCCTGCGCTGGCGCAGGTCACCAAGCAGGGCGAGATCTTTCTGCTGAACCGCGAAACCGGCGTGCCGATTTCCCGTGTCGAAGAGCGTCCGGTGCCTCAGGGCAGCGTGCAGGGTGAGCGTTATTCGCCGACCCAGCCGTTCTCGGTGGACATGCCGTCCATTGGCAACCAGACCCTGAAAGAGTCCGACATGTGGGGCGCCACGGCGTTTGACCAGTTGATGTGCCGGATTGCCTTCAAGGGCATGCGACATGAAGGCGTCTACACGCCGCCAGGCATGGACCACGCGCTGCAATTTCCGGGCTCGCTGGGCGGGATGAATTGGGGCAGCGTGTCGGTCGATCCGACCAACAGCTACATGTTCGTCAACGACATGCGCCTGGGTCTGGCCAACTACATGATCCCGCGTGACAAGATCGCTGCCGGTGCCAGCGGCATCGAGATGGGCGTTGTGCCGCAGACCGGCACGCCGTTTGGCGCCATGCGTCAGCGCTTCCTGTCGGCGGTCGGTATCCCGTGTCAGGCACCGCCGTTCGGCACCCTGTCGGCCATCGACCTGAAGACCAAAAAGCTGGTCTGGCAGGTGCCGGTCGGCACGGTCAAGGACACCGGACCGATGGGCATCCGCATGGGGCTGCCGATTCCGATCGGTATGCCGACCCTGGGCGCTTCGTTGTCCACTCAGTCGGGTCTGCTGTTCTTCGCGGGTACTCAGGATTTCTACCTGCGCGCCTTCGACAGCGGCAACGGCAACGAGATCTGGAAGGCCCGTCTGCCGGTGGGCAGCCAGTCGGGTCCTATGACCTACGTGTCACCCAAGACCGGCCGGCAGTACATTCTGCTCACCGCCGGCGGTGCCCGTCAGTCGCCTGATCGTGGCGACTACGTGATTGCCTACGCGTTGCCCAAGTAACGTGTGGCAGGCCTGAGAGGCAATGGCTGCCTCTCGGGTCTTATCCGATCAAGCTCACCAGCCACATCCACAAGGGCAGCGTCGCGGCCGACAGCACCGTGGTCAGGCAGATCGCCGAACTGGTTTTCTGCACATGCGGCACGCTACGGGCAAAGCCCAGCACGTTGACCCCGGCAGGGCCTGCGGCCATCAGCACCAGCACGCCTCGCGACAACCCCTCGATACCCAGCAGCATGCACGCCAGCAATACCAGCAGCGGCATCAGGAACAGCTTGCCGACGGTGATGCCCAGCGCCTGCGGGCTGGGTGTCAGTTTGAAACTGGAAAGGTTGGAGCCCAGCACGATCAAGGCGCAGGGCAGGGCAGCCTGGGCGAGCCAGGTGGTCAGATGATCGGCCCATTCGGGCAGCACTATCCCTGACAGGTTGACCCCAATCCCCAGCAACAGCCCGATGATCAACGGGTTAGCCAGGCTGGCGAACAGCGAGCGGGTGTTGAATGGTTGATCACCGGCCATGCTGTCGTACAGGCTCTGGAAGGTGAACAGGGTCAGGCTGTGTACCGCGATGACCGTGAACAGCAACACCAGCCCCTGATCACCGAACACACCGACCACCAGCGGAATGCCGATCAGGATGTTGTTGGAGAAGCTGGCGGTCAGGCCGAAGGGCGTCGAGGTGCTGCCAGACCGGTGCATGATCAGATTGATCAAGACAAACACGATCAGGGCAGGCACGAAGTACGCCGCAAGCACCCGCAGATCGAGGCCGTCGTGCAGCGGTGCCTTGACCATCCCGGTGAACAGCACCATCGGTAGAAACAATTTGAAGGCCAGCACGCTCAAGGCCTTGGTGCTCTCGACAGTCAGGGTCTTGCGTTTGCCCAGCACATAGCCGAGAACGATCAGTAGAAAAACGGGCAGGATGGCTTGCAGAACGGCCACGGGCTCTGGCTCCTTGAGAACATGGCCGCGCAGTATGAACCAGCGTTGCAACTTTACCTATGCACCGCTGCGTATCAAATGGCTATCACATCGCCCCTATATCCGGCCTGACCGTCTGCGAGCCTTCATGGATCGGCGGATGGGTCACGATATGTTTCAGATCGACAGCCGATGCCAGCAGTTTCTGCAGATCGGGACGCGGGCGACACACACGTGAATCTGCCGAGGTGGCCTGTTCCAGTGCATGAGCGCAGGCCATCAACGCGGCATCGCCCCGGAAGCCGCCAATCAGTTGCAGGCCGAACGGCATGCCGTTGTGATCGGTGCCGCAGGGCAGCGACAGGGCCGGATTGGTGGTCAGGGTGATGGTGTAGCAGAGCGCCAGCCAGCGGTAATAATTGTCCAGTTGCACGCCGTTGACTTCACGCAGGTACAGCTCGCTCCACGGGAACGGCGACACCGGCGTGGTCGGCGCAAGGATCAGGTCGTAACGCTCGAACTGCTTTTGAAAGCTGCGGAACAGACGACTCTGCTCGGCATGCGCTTTTACGCAATCCTGCAGCGACATGGCCGCGCCCATGTCGAAATTGGCGCGGGTGTTGGGGCCGAGTGCGTCGGGATCCTTGTCGTGGGCGTCCTGCAAACCCGCAACGAAGGCCTCGGCGCGAAGGACGTCGAATGTGCGATGCGCAGTGCCGAGGTTCAGGTCGATGGGCTCGCAGGATTTGAACAGCGATTTCAGGACGCCGATCTTTTCCCGGAACACTGCGCGGATCTGCTCGTCCACCGCGCAGGTGCCGAAGTCTTCGCTGTAGCCGATGCGCAATTGGCTCAGGTCGACGGTGCGCGGCGCAAACTCGTTGTCTGCCACTGCATAGCTCAGTGGGTCGGAGTGCGCCAGACCGGCGCTGGCACGCAGCTGCAGCAGCGTATCGGCGACGTTGCGTCCCATGGGACCGACCACCGACAGCGGCGTCCAGCCAAGTTTTTTGCGCTCGCTCGGCACCAGTCCGGGTGAAGGGCGCAGGCCGACGATGCCACACAGCGCCGCAGGGATGCGTAACGAGCCACCCGTGTCCGAGCCGCTGCACAATGGCACCATGTCCACCGCCAGCGCTGCGGCGGAACCCCCGGACGAGCCGCCCGCGTTCAGCTCGGGATTGAACGGGTTGCCGGTTGCGCCCCACACCACGTTGCGGGTGTTGGCGCCTGCGCCCAACTCCGGGACGTTGGTCTTGCCGACCATGATCGCCCCGGCGCTGCGCAGACGCGTCACCAGCAGGTTGTCCTGACGCGGAATATTGTCGCGAAACAGTTGCGAGCCGTAGGTGGTGAGGACGCCTGCGGTTTCTTCCAGGTCCTTGATCCCGATCGGCAGACCATGCAGCAAACCCAGCGGCTTGCCTTGCATCACGGCCTGTTCGGCCTGCACCGCTTCCTCCCGCGCCCGCTCGAAGCAGGTTGCGGCGAAGGCGTTGATCTTTGGGTTTAGGGTCTCAATGCGTTCGATGCTGGCGTTCAGCAGCTCGAGGGGCGACAGCTGTCGATTGCCTATAAGCGTGCGCAATTCGGTGGCAGATTTTTCCAGCAGGTCGGATGAAAAAGGCATGTGGTTTCCTCAAATAATAGGGCCAGCCCAGAGATGACACTGAACGTTCCCGCCCTCGCGCTCAAAGTGGGCGCGCAAGCCTTTGATGATCGTTCCCACGCTCTGCGTGGTAACGCCTCTCAGGACGCTCCGCGTCCGCTCTGGAATGTGACGCAGATGCGCGCCCAAGCTCCAGCGTTATCCACGTCATGCGCCCGGCTCACCGAATCCGCAATCTGTGCCATTTGTGACGCGGAGCGTCACGGGATGCATGCCCACGCGGAGCATGGGCACGATCAGTGTCGAGGCGGAGTTGTGCATAACGATGAGCGCAGAGCTAGGGAACAATCGCCCGATCATTCCGCCAACCCCACGATGGTCGCTACCAGCGCCTGACCGCGCGGCACGAGGGTGTCGAGCTCCAGGTATTCGCGGTCTGTATGCACCTTGCCGCCCACCGGCCCCAGTCCGCACAGGGTCGGGATGCCCAGGCTTGCGGTGAAGCCCGAGTCGGCGCAGCCGCCGGTGAATTCGCCTTCCACGCTGAACCCCAGTTCCGCCGCGACGCTCTGGTAGCGCTGCAACAGGTCGGTGCTGTGCTGCGCTTCCATCGGCAGGAAGGTCGTGGCTTCCAGCAGTCTGGCCGAGGTGCCGGGCAGTTCCTCCGCGTCGACGATGGCCTGAATGGCCGTGAGTATGTCGTCCCACTGACGCAGTTCGATAAAGCGCACGTCGAGTCTGGCTGTGGCGGTCGGTGCCACGGTATTGCTGGAGGTTCCGCCCGACATCAACCCGACGTTGGTGGTGATACCCGCCGCGTAGTCGGTCAGCGCATGCAGCTTGATCACCTTGTGCGCCAGCGCCTCAATGGCGCTGGCACCGTCGGCATGGTTGACGCCGGAGTGCGCAGCCCGGCCGCTGACTTCGATGACCAGCGTCGCGCCGCCTTTGCGGGCGCTGACCACATTGCCGCTGGCCCGGCCCGGCTCGGGATTGAGCACGGCACGGGCGGCTCTGGCGTGTCGTTCGATGTGCACGCGTGCACTGCCTGAGCCGATCTCTTCGTCGCCGGTATACAGAATCTGCACCGGAAACGGCAGCGGACCGGCGCGCTTGAGTGCCTTGAGCGCAAAACAGTTCAGCACCAGACCGCCTTTCATGTCGGCAACGCCAGGGCCATACGCCAGCTTCTCGTCCCGCGTGTAACCACGGGTCGTGGTGGTGCCCTTGGGGAATACCGTGTCGCGATGACCCAACAACAGGACCGGCTTGCCCGGTCCACCGGGCAGTTCAGCCAGCAACACATCGCCAAAGCCCTCGACTGCAATGCGCTCTACACCTATCCCGTCGGCCTGCAACTGCGCCGCAAGCAGGTCGCCGACGGCATCGACACCGGCCTTGTCGTAGCTGTTGGAGTCGATGTCGACCAGTTGTTGCAGTAATGCCTCCATGGCGTCGAATTGCCCGGACAGCCATTGTGTTGCGTTCAGTTGTGCCTGATTCATTGGCCTGTTTCCTGTGCCTGATGTTCTCGGGCCAGACGCGCGCCGTCATTGCCCAGGTCCCAGAATAGACCGGCCATGATCTGCAGGCTTTCTTTCACCACCGGGGCCAGCAGATGTTCATCGGGTGCATGCTGTGAGCAGGCCGGGTAGGAATGGGGAACCCAGACCGTCGGCAAACCGAGCACCTCGGCAAACACGTCATTGGGCAGTGAACCGCCCAGATTGGGCAGCAGCGCAGGTTTCTTGCCGGTGGTTCTGCTCAGCGACTCCAGCGCCCATCCGACCCACGGGCTGTCCGGTGACAGGCGCGTGGCGTGCATGACGTCCATGCGCGTCTGCTTCACCTCCACCTGAGTGAAACCGTGCGCATCCAGATGCGCCCGCACGGCCGGAATGAACGTCGTGTAATCGCTGTCGACCACGAAGCGCATGTGGCACAGCGCATGGGCCTTGCCGGGAATGGCGTGGACCGGAGCATCCGGGTTGCCGGTCTTGAAGGCCAGAACGTCCAGCGTGTTCCAGCCGAAGACTTTCTCGCTCAACGAAAGACCCGGCTCGCCCCAGTGCGGATCGATGACCGGATCGCCAGGCCCGCCGCCCACTTCTATATCGGCCAGTGCCGCGCGCACCGCCTCGGGAATGGCGGTCGGCATCAGCCCCGCAACTTTGACCCGACCGTGCTCATCCACAAGGCTGGCGATGGCGTTAGCCAGAATGATGCCGGGGTTGGCCAACAGCCCGCCCCAGTTGCCGGAGTGATGCGCGCCGTCGCGCAGGTGCACGCTGAGCTCGAAGTTGAAGACGCCACGCGAGCCGAGAAACAGCGTCGGCCTTGCCGCCGCCAGACGTGGTCCGTCGGAGGCGATGAAAATGTCGGCGGCCAGGTCTTCTGCGTGCTGCTGGCAAAACAGGCTCAACCCCGGTGATCCGTCTTCTTCACCCATTTCCAGCAGCAGCTTGACGTTGAAACCCAGCTTGCCGCCCCGCGCCTTGAGCGTCTGCTCAAGCGCCGTCAGGTTGATCAGGTGCTGGCCCTTGTTGTCTGCCGTGCCCCGGCCATACCAGCGCTCGCCGCGCTCGACCACCTGCCAGGGTGACAGGCCCGGCTGCCATTGCGCATCGTAGCCGCGCACCACGTCGCCATGCCCGTAACTGAGCAGGGTCGGCAGGGACGGATCTTCGATCCGTGTGGCAATCATCAGCGGGCCGCGCCCGGCCACCGGGTTGTCGTGAAGGCTGGCCGTGAAGCCCAGCCGCTCGACCTGCGGCGTGATGAAGTCGGTGAGGTAGCGGTACAACTCGGACAGGCTTTCCGGCTCCTGACTCTGGGTCGGGTACGCGACGCTTTCGCCGAGCAGGGCGAAGAACGCGCCGTTGTCGAACTGTTCGGTGACGTTGTCGATGGCGTGCGAACGGCTAGTCATGAGGGAATCAGCTCCAGGGTTTTCGGGGTGTCACGCAAATGACAACGGACGGTTCCGCCTTCCAGCGTGTCGGTGGCGGGATACTGGTTCTTGCAGACCGTCATGCAGCTTGGGCAGCGTGGATGAAACGCACAGCCCGACGGAGGCGACATGGGGTTGGGAAAGGCGCCCTGCAGACCCAGTTCGGGAATGCCCAGATGCGGATCGGGTGTGAGCACCGAGTCCAGCAGCGCCTGGGTGTAGGGATGACCGGGCCGGGCAAACAGTGATTCGCGGGTGCGCTCTTCGACGATCTTGCCCAGGTACATCACAGCCACTCGGTCGGCCAGATGTTCGATGACCGCCAGGTTGTGACTGATCAGCAGATAGGTCAGGCCGAACTCCTGCTTGAGGTCCTGCAACAGATTGAGAATCTGCGCCTGAACCGACACGTCCAGCGCCGAGGTAGGTTCGTCGCAGATCAGCACATCGGGGCGCATCACCAGCGCCCGCGCAATCGCCACACGCTGGCGCTGGCCGCCGGACAACTGGCTGGGGTAACTGTCGATCACCCGCTTGGGCAGACCGACCACGTCCATCATGTCTTCGGTGCGCTTGCGGCGTTCTGCGTTGCTGCCGATGTCGTGCACGATCAGCGGCAGGGTGACGATTTCGCGCAGGGTTTTGCGTGGATTAAGTGAAGAGTAGGGGTCCTGAAAGATCGGCTGTATGCGCCGCGCCATTTCCTTGCGATCGGTGCCCGCCAGATGCTTGCCATTGACCAGTACGTCGCCGCTGCTGGGTGCCAGCAGACCCAGCAGCATCTTCGCCAGGGTGCTTTTACCGCAGCCGGATTCGCCGACCAGCCCCAGGGTTTCACCGCGCATCAGGCGCAGCGACACGCCATCGACGGCTTTCAATGTGGCAGTCGGTTTGAAAAAGCCCCGGCTGATGGTGAACTCGCGCCGGATGTCACACAGCTCCAGGGCGATGTCTTTTTTTACGCTGGTTTTCAGTGCCTGGTTCATGACCGTGCGCCCTCGCGATGAAACACCGGTTCTGCGCCCGGTGCCGCAAACAGGCAGCGGGTCATGTGGTCGTGGCCGTTGATGGCCGGAACGTCGTCGGCGCAGGCTGGAATCGCCTGCGGGCAGCGGTTGCGAAACGCACAACCGTGCTGCTCGCCAACGAGGCTGGGCACCAGACCGGGAATCGAGCCCAAGGGTTGACCCGGTTGAGTACGTCCCGGAATCGGAATGCTCGCCAGCAAGCCACGCGTGTAAGGATGCTGCGGGTTTTCGAACAGCTCGACGGCCGGCGCGGTCTCGACGATCTGCCCGGCGTACATCACCGCCACGCGGTCGGCGATGCGTGCCACCAGTCCCAGGTCGTGGGTGATGAAGATCACCGCCAGCCCCAGTTCTTTCTGGAGGTCGCGGATCAGCCGCAGGATCTGCGCCTGAATGGTCACGTCCAGCGCCGTGGTGGGTTCGTCGGCGATGATCACGTCCGGTTCGCACATCAGCGCCATGGCGATGATCACCCGCTGACGCAGACCGCCCGAAAGCTGATGCGGATACTGGCGCAAGCGTTCGGTGGCGTTGCTGATGCCGACCTTTTCCAGCATCTGCGCAGCCCGCAGCAGGGCGTCCTTGCGTGACACCTTGCGATGCCGGGTCAGCACTTCGCTGAGCTGATCGCCAATGCTGTAGGCCGGGTTGAGCGAGGTCATGGGTTCCTGAAAGATCATCGCCAGGCGGTTGCCGCGCAGGTCGCACATCTGCCGCTCGCTCTGGCCCAGCATGTCGATGCCGTCCAGACTCAATCGGGTCGCGGTGCGCCGTGCCTTGCGAGGCAGCAGGTCCATGAGCGCCAGCGAGGTCAGGGATTTGCCGCAGCCCGACTCGCCGACGATGCACAACATCTCTCCGCGTTCGACCTGAAAGTCCAGACCGCGTACCGCGTGCAGCGTGTCCTGCCCCAGGGGGATGTCGACACGCAGGTTTTCAACATGCAACAGCGCCATGTCCGAATCTCCTCTGTCAGTTGCGCCCGTCGGGCAGGATCAGATCACGCAGGCCGTCGCCGACCAGATTGATGCCCAGTACCAGCACCATCAGTGCGATACCGGGAATGGCGATGACCCATGGGGAAAAGAACATGTACGGCTTGCCTTCGGCGATCATCAGGCCCCAGGACGGAATCGGCGGTTGCACGCCGACGCCGAGGAACGACAGCGCCGACTCCAGCAGGATGGCGTGGGCCATTTCCAGCGTGGCGACCACGATCAGCGCACCGACCAGATTGGGCAGGATTTCACTGGCCAGAATGCGCAGGGTCGAGCAGCCGAGGGCTTGTGCCGAAGCGACGTACTCGGCGTCACGAATCTGTTGCACGGCAGCACGCACCACCACGGCGAAGCGGTCCCACAACAGGCAGCCGAGGAGGATGATCACCACCTTCAGCGAACCGCCGATCAACGAAGCGGAGGCCAGCGCGATCATGACCACCGGCATCGCCAGACGCGTGGTGATCAGGTAGCTGATGACAGCGTCCACCTTGCCGCCGAAGTAACCGGCGAGCAGGCCCATGATGGTGCCGATGACGCCGGAAATCAGCGCCGCCGAGAACCCGATGAACAACGAAATGCGTGCCCCGTACAGCAAACGCGACAGGTAATCGCGGCCCAGTTTGTCGGTGCCGAGTACGTAGTCCCAGGTGCCGCTGGCCATCCACACCGGTGGTTTCATGCGCAGCATCACATCCTGGGTGTAAGGGTCGTACGGCGCGAGCCACGGTGCGAACAGCGCGCCCAGCACGATGATCAGCAGCAATACGGCGCCGATGGCAAAGCCGCGATGGCCAAAGCTCAGGCGCAACGTGCGCAAGACACTTCTGGCGGGCGGCTGGTAATCGTTGATCACCAGCGGCGAAGCGGTGGTTGTGCTCATGGAACCTCCTATTTCACGCGGATGCGCGGGTCGAGCAGTGCGTTGAGCACATCGGCCAGCAGGGTGAGGACGATGTAGATGACGGCAATCAACAGCACCACCGCCTGCACCACCGGGAAGTCGTCACGGGCAATTGCGTCCCAGGCCAGTTGGCCGATGCCTTGCAGCGAGAACACAGTTTCGATGACTACCGAGCCGCCGAGCATGAAACCGAATTCCACGGCGGCCAGCGCCACCACCGGAATCAGCGCGTTGCGCAGCGCATGCTTGAACAGCACTGTGCCGGGGCGCAGGCCCTTGGCGCGTGCGGTACGGATGTAATCGGAATTGAGCACGTCGAGCATCCCGGCACGGGTCAGACGCATGATGGCGGGCGTGGCGTAGTAGCCCAGCGCAATGGCGGGCATCACGAAATGCGCCCAGGTTGAATTACCCGACACGGGCAGCCATTTGAGCGTCACCGAGAACACCACGATCAGCATCAGTGCGAACCAGAAACTCGGCATCGCCTGACCCAGCACAGCGATGCTCAGTGCCAGCCGGTCGATCCAGGTGTCGCGTTTCACTGCCGCCAGAACGCCCAGCGGAATGGCGATCAACAGCGCGATGCTCAGCGCCATGGCACCCAGCCCCAGGGTGATCGACAGGCGAGATGCGATGAGGTTGTAGACCGACTCCTGAAAGAAGAACGAGTCGCCCAGATCGAGGCGCAACACATCACTCAGCCACTCGAAGTACTGGGTGACCAGCGGTTTGTTGAGGCCGTATTGCATGCGGATCTGTTCGATCTGCTCGCTGGTGGCTTCTGGACCGCCAATGGCGGTGGCCAGATCACCGGACAGGTGCAGCAGGGAAAAGCTGATCACCGAGACGGTAATCGCGACGCACAGGGCAATGCCCAGGCGGCGCAGCAGAAATCCAGACATGGCACGTGACCTTGTATCCATGGGATGACGGGGTGAGCCGCGCGGAGGGCGGTCACCCGTTCAGGGCATTACTTCCAGCTCGACAAAACGAAGCGCGGCAACTCGTCCGGGTACGGCTTGAAGTTCAGGTCCGAGACGTAGGCGTAATTCATCGAGTAGTTGAACAGCGGCGCCCAGTAGGCCTGTTCGCTGATGCGCTGCAACGCCTTGCGGTAGTTGTCCTTGCGCACCTGCGGGTCCAGTGCATTGTCGGCGGTCTGCAGCCAGCCCTGGACTTGCGGGTCCTTGATGTTGTCGTCGGGATTGCCCTTGAACCAGGTGCCTGCCGAGGCCGACGTGTCGAGGATCGAGAACGACCCCCATGCCTGGAACGACATCGGCACCTTGCCGCCGCGTTGCTGGTCCCGCAGGGCGGCGTATTTCAGGTAGCGAAGCTTGGCGTTGATGCCGACGGCGCGCAGGTTGCCGATGATCGCCTCGACGTAGTCACGGTCGCGGTAGGCGAAGATCTCGGTTTCAAAACCATTCGGGTAACCCGCTTCGGCCAACAGCGCCTTGGCCTTGGCCGGGTCGTAGTTGTAGACCGTGGCCGCCGTAGTGTCGCAGCCGAACTGGCCTGGATAGCAGGCGACCTGCAGCGGTTTGCTTTCGCCGCCCACCAGTTGCGAGGCCAGACCTTCGCGGTTGATGGCGTGGTTGATCGCCTGGCGCACCTTCAAGTGCTTCATGGGCGAGTCGGCCGTCGATGTGCCGCGGGCATCGAGAATCAGAAAACCAATGCGCATTGTCGCGCCGCTGGTGACCACCAGATTGGGCATGGCCTTGAGGTTTTCGGCCTGATCCGGCGCAACGCGCCAGGTCCAGTCGATGCCGCCGGTCATCAATTCCGCGAGTCGTGTTTCGGCGTCGGCGATTACCCGGAAGTTGATGTGGCTGATCTTTGGCTGGCCCTGCGGGCTGTCCTTGAAGTAGTCAGGGTTCTTGTCCATCTTCACGCCTTCGCCGGTCGCGATGGCGATGACCTTGTAAGGGCCAGTGCCGATAGGTTTTCGACTGAAGCCTGCAAGCCCGACCTGCTCGAAGTACTTTTTCGGAAACATCGGCACCGCGTTGGACAGGTATTCCAGTGCGGGTGGGAAGGGCTTTTTCAGGTGCAGGCGGACGCTGTAGTCACCGAGTTTTTCGGCGCTCTTGATCCAGTCGACGTTCTGCACGGTGACCACTTTGGATTCGGGAGACACAACGTAGTTGAGGGTGAACACCACGTCGTCGGCGGTGAACGGATCGCCGTTGTGGAACTTCACGCCTTCGCGCAGCTGAAAATCGATGGTGGTGTCATCGACCTGCTTCCAGCTGGTGGCGAGCATTGGCTCGTATTGACCGTTGTCGGGGTTGCGATAGACCAGGTTGTCCCAGATCAGGCGACCGAGGATCACGCCTTCGCGCAAGTCGTTGTGATAGGGGCTGATGTTCTCCGGCTCGCTGTCGGAGGCGTAAACCAGTGTGTCGTCGGCCTTGCCGGCGAACGCGGAAAAGCTGCTGAACAGGCCCAACAGCGCAATGCTGCGAGCGAAACCCTTGATGCCCATGCCGTGGTCTCCCTAAGGCAAAGTGATTGGATCAAAGGGCAGTGGGATCGCAAATGCGAGAAGAGGGGTATGTCTTGAGCGGCCATGATTTTCTTTTGGTCTAGCCGACGGCCTCGACACGACTCTAGGCAAAGCGTATCAATGCCACAAGTACAATATTTCGAACCTTTCATTGCCAAAAAGGCAACACAGGAGTCGCGATGCAGCTCTACGGCGTTCAATCCACGGCCCTGCGCTACTTTCTGGAAGTGGCGCGGTGCGGTTCGATCAGCGAGGCTTCAACCCGGCTCAATGTCGCGTCCTCGGCGGTCAGCCGACAGATCAGCAAGCTGGAGCGAGAGCTGGATGCGGTGTTGTTCGAGCGTCAGGCGCGAGGGATGGTGCTCAGCGAGGCGGGTACCCGGCTGGCGGCCTACGCGCGCAAATCGCAGCTGGAAGCCGAGCAGGTGGTGCTAGAAATTACCGAGCTGCAGGGGTTGCAGCGGGGGCATGTGCGGCTGGCCTGTTCCGAAGGGTTTGCCCTCGATTTTCTGCCCCAGTGCATCGCCCGTTTCCGGCAAATCTATGAAGGCATCCACTTTTCCATGGAAGTCTGCGCACCCGCGCAGGCTACCGAGCGGGTGCGCTCGGGCGATGCGGACCTGTGCCTGACGTTCAGTCTCACGCCGCAGAATGAAATCAAGGTCGAGCACGTGCACAGCGGCGCGATCTGTGCGGTGGTCAGCCCCAACCATCCGCTGGCGTCACGCAAGGAAGTGGCGCTGGCCGAGCTGCAGCCCTACGCCATTGCCCTGACCAACACCGATACCACGCTGCGACAATTGTTCGACATCTGCTGCGGCGTGCAGGGCCTGATGTTCGATCCGGTGCTGACCAGCAACTACATCGGCGCGCTGCTGCGCTTTGTGAGTGAGGAGGGCGGCATCAGTCTGTCCAGCGAGATGACCCTGGACAAGCGCGTGCAGGAAAAACAACTCGTTTCCCTGCCGATCAGCGACGAGGGCATGAAGGCGCGGCGCATCGAACTGCAAAGCATGGCAGGGCGCAACCTGCCTGCGGCCGTGTCGGCATTCCGGGACTTTCTGATCGAGGAATTGATGAAGACCTGAAACCTGTCGCCGGATTTTCCGGCGAGTGTGTCCGTTGCGGTCAGGGCGGACCGCGTGTTCGGTTGATGCTGTCGGTATTGATGATGTTATAGTGTAACGAATCTGTGCGGGCTGATGGATGGCCCATGACATCAGGCATCGCGTTCCAAGCGAGGCCAGCCAACGAGACGACCGACTCACATGAACAACTCTCTCCCTGATGTTGCCCTGACGGAAGCGTCTTCGGCCCTGATCGCTCTCGACTGGGTCGGCATGCAAGCCATCGAAGTGCCGATACGTTTGAGCGAAGAGGGTGTCAGCCACTCGGTGCATGCCTTCGTGGACCTGCATGTTGATCTGGCCGACCCGAGTGTCAAAGGCATTCATATGTCGCGGCTGTATCGCCTGCTCGACCGCTTTGCCGAAGAGCGTGAGCTCAACGTCGCGTCCTTGTCGGACCTGCTCGAAGCCATGGTGGAAAGCCACGCCAGTTGCCGCTCCACCCGCTCGCGCATCAGGCTGAATTTCAACCTGCTGTGTCGCCGACCTGCGCTGGTCACCGAAGGGCTCAGCGGCTGGAAATCCTATCCGGTTACCCTTGAAGGCATCTGGGAAGCGGGGCGCCTGTGCCTGGATCTGTCGGTGGGCATTACCTATTCGTCTACCTGCCCGTGCTCGGCGGCGCTGTCGCGACAGTTGCTGGAAAGCGCGTTCATCGCTCATTTCGACCGCCAGACCTTTGTCGACACCATGCAGGTCGCGAACTGGTTGCGCGCCAACGGCTCGCTGGCCACGCCGCACAGCCAGCGCAGCGTAGCGACGGTTCAGGTACGTATTCCGGAACACGCTACCGAGCTTGGTTTGATGGCGCTGATCGACACCACCGAGCGTGCCCTCGGGACGCCAGTCCAGACGGCCGTCAAGCGCGCCGACGAGCAGGCATTCGCTCGGCTCAACGGCCAGAACCTGATGTACGTCGAAGATGCTGCCCGCAAGATCCAGCAGGCACTGGAAGGCCTGTACGCCGCTTCCAGCGTCAGCGTGCGCCATTTCGAAAGCCTGCACCCACACGATGCCGCTGCACAAACGTCCAACTACCTGACCTGAGGCTTGCCACCGTGATCCGTAAAAACCCGTCCGGCCATTTGCCGGTGATTGCCGAATCCGCTTACATCGACAAGACCGCGATCATCTGCGGCAAGGTCATCATCAAGGACAATGTGTTCGTCGGCCCCTATGCAGTGATCCGCGCCGACGAAGTCGATGCCACAGGCGACATGGAACCCATCGTGATCGGCGCCAACTCCAACATTCAGGACGGCGTGGTGATCCACTCCAAATCCGGCGCGGCAGTGACCATCGGCGAGTTCACTTCGATTGCCCACCGCTCCATCGTGCACGGGCCGTGTCAGGTCGGTGACCGGGTGTTCATCGGCTTCAACAGCGTGCTGTTCAACTGTCAGGTCGGCAATGGCAGCGTGGTGCGCCACAACTCGGTGGTTGACGGCCGCGACCTGCCGGAAAACTTTTACGTGCCGTCCACCACCCGGATCGGGCCTAATACCGACCTTTCGCAGTACCCGCCAGTGAGCATCTCGGCTTCGGAGTTTTCAGAAGACGTGGCGCACACCAACATCGATCTGGTGCGCGGCTACAAGGCGCTGCAGAACGAGTTTTAAACAGGGTCGAGGGGCTTCCCGTTCTGGATCGGGAAGCCTGCAACAGCCAGGACAATCGACACTGCCCACCCACCCACGGACCTTGACCCTTCATGACGACAGCTGTTCATCCCTCCCGTGCACCGGCTTCCCGGCTGCGTTCCATCGATGCTCTTCGCGGGCTGATCATTCTTTTCATGCTGCTGGACCACGTGCGGGAAACCTTTTTTCTGCACCGTCAGGTGCTGGACCCGATGGAGGTGGCAAGCACCGAGCCCGAGCTGTTTTTCAGCCGCCTGCTGGCCCATCTGTGTGCGCCGTTGTTTGTCCTGCTGACCGGGCTTTCGGCTTACCTGTATGGCGAGAAATACAGCGGCCGGGCCGACGTATCGGCATTCCTGCTCAAGCGCGGCCTGTTCCTGATCGCCCTCGAGTTCACGCTGGTGAGCTTTGCCTGGACCTTCCAGTTCCCGCCGACCGTGATCTACCTGCAGGTGATCTGGGCCATCGGCCTGAGCATGGTGGCGCTGTCAGCGATGGTCTACCTGCCGCGCTGGGCGCTGGTGGTGATTGGCGTGGTGATCATTGCCGGTCACAACCTGTTGGACTCACTGCACTTCGGCGTCGAGTCGGCGATGCACATTCCCTGGGCCATCCTGCATGACCGTGGCTGGATCGACGTCTCGGACAACCTGCGTTTGCGTACCTCGTACCCGCTGCTGCCGTGGATCGGTATCATCGCGCTGGGTTATGCCGCAGGCCCATGGTTCTCGGCGGGTTATGACGCCGCGTCACGCCGCGCCAAACTGTGGATGTGCGGTCTGGGTGCGCTGCTGGGCTTCCTGGTGCTGCGCCTGATCAATGGCTACGGTGAAAAACCGTGGAGCGTGGGCGAGACCGAACTGCAGACTGTGATGAGTTTTCTGAACATCA
This sequence comes from Pseudomonas sp. fls2-241-TYG-175, assembly GCF_030209155.1. Classification (NCBI taxonomy): domain Bacteria; kingdom Pseudomonadati; phylum Pseudomonadota; class Gammaproteobacteria; order Pseudomonadales; family Pseudomonadaceae; genus Pseudomonas; species Pseudomonas sp. fls2-241-TYG-175. Next base: position 42,147 of record NZ_JARVSO010000037.1, read on the forward strand.
CCAAATACCCGCCATCGTTACTGTTCATCAGCCTGACGCTGGGCATCGGCATGCTGATTCTGATCGCCTTTGAGCGCTCTCAGGAAAAGGGCTGGCTGCGCCCGCTCGTGGTGCTGGGTTCGGCACCGATGTTCTTCTACCTGCTGCACCTGTACGTGCTGAAGATCCTGTACCTGATTGCACTGGCGATCTGGGGCAAGAATCAGGGCAGTTACTTCGGCTTCGACCACATGTGGGGCGTTTGGCTGACGTCGATCGTGCTGGCGGTGATGCTGTTCCCGGCCGTGCGCTGGTTCGCATCACTCAAGGCGCGGCGTCGGGATATCACCTGGTTGAAGTATTTGTAAGTCAGTGCGGCCGTGACACGGAGCCAACTGTGGGAGGCGCCACTACGTCTTCGACGTGGCGCTGTCGCGCAGCAAACTAGGTGGGAGCGGACTTGTCCGCGAAAAGGCCGGTACATCCGACGCATATGCGGTGGCTGAAACACTGCATTCGCGGACAAGTCCGCTCCCACGACGGCCGGTGTTTGATGCGCGACAGCGCTACGTCGAAGACGTGGTGGTGCCTCCCACAGTCTTTGTTTTGCTGCCAGACAGTGCTGTGTCAGACGTAAAGAAGCATTTCGCAACCCTGTGTTCGCTGCGCATCAGCGCAGCGTGTCAGGCATCAATCGTGATGCGCTTCACCCACGAAAGTCAGCGAGGTAAACAGCCCACGCTCGGCGATATCGGCGTTGTCCTTCACCGGTAGCGTCACTTCGGCTGCGATGATGTTCAAGCCTTCGTTACGCACCACCACAGTGGCCATGCCCTGAGCATCGGTCTCGGCGCTGACCACGTCCGGCGCGCTGCGGTAATCGCCGATCAGCTTGATGCCCGCAGCGGGTTTTCCATCGACCAGAACCTTGACCGGCAGCGGCTTGCCAACGCCGACCTTCAACGGATCAGCCTGCGGCACGATGACGAAGTTCAGCTTTTCGAACGTCGGCAGTTTCGCGCCTTCTTCGTAGATGGCAACGTTGTACTTGAAGGTGTGGATCGAGTCGGTGCCGTTGGGCACCTTGCTGCGTCCCTCGTTGATCCATTTCTTCTCGGCGTTGCGGGTCCACATGCCGTTGTCCAGCGCGACCGACATCACGGCGGGCGGCTTGAGCGGCACCAGGCGCGCGTGATCGTCGAGACGTTGCACGGTCACCGGAATCATCCGGCCCTGAAGGTCATACCCCCAGGCGCCGCTGACTTTTTGCGCCTTGAACGCGTTGTCCTCGGCACCGTGGCCGTAGACCACTTCGATGTTGCCGCGACGCTGTTCGGTCCACAATCCATGGGCACTAACCTGAGCGGCGAACAGTGCGCTGAGCAGGCTCAGGGCCACGAGCGGTTTCGATGAAAGCATGATGCATCCTTGTTGTTTTAGTGATCAGAGATTCAGTGTGAGGCTGACCGTGAAGTTACGCGGCTCGCCTGGTGCGACCCAGTAATTGCTGAAGGAACGCTCGTAATATTTTTCGTCGAAAATATTGTTGAGGTTCAAACCCACGGTCACGTTATCGCTGGCCTTGTAGTGGGCGAGCAAATCGACGGTCTGGTACGCAGGCAGTTCGAAGCGGGTGCCTGACTCGCCGGAACGGTCGCCGACATAGGTGTAGGCGGCGCCCACGTCCGAACCACGCAGCACGCCTTCCTGGAACTCGTAGACACCCAGCAGACTGCCGCTGTGCTTTGCCACGCCGAGGATTCGGCTGCCGGTCGGGATCGTGCGGTCACCCTTGGTGACTTCGGCGTCGATGTAAGCGAAGGCACCGATCACGCGAACCGCTTCGGTTACTTGCCCGGTGAATTGCAGGTCGAAACCCTGGCTGCGCGCTTTGCCCACGGCGCGGTTGGTGTCGGTGGACGGGTCGAGGGCCAGCACGTTTTCCTTCTCGATGTGAAACGCCGACAGCGTGGTGCTCAAACGGTCATCGAACAGTTCACTCTTGATACCCGCTTCGTAACCAATGCCTTCTTCCGGATCGAAGGTGTTGCCTGACGCGTCGAGCCCGTTATTGGGTTTGAACGAGGTCGAGACGTTGGTGAACAGACCGACCTGCGGCGTGAGCTGATACAGAAGCCCCGCACGCTGAGTGAACGCGTCGTGCCGCTGGCCGGAGGTCCGGTTGGTGGTGTAATCGTCGATCTGCTGATCGAAATGTTCGAAGCGCGCACCGATCATCCCGCGCAGCTTGTCGGTGAACACGATCTGATCCTGCAGATTCAACGCACGGCTTTCGACATGTTCGAAGAAGTCAGTGCCTGAGCGGGCACCGTTGGGTTTGGGCTGGCCGTAGACCGGGTTGTAAAGGTCGATGGCATAGCTGGTGCCCGCCACCGGCGCGATGTTGGTGACGCGCTCGTTCTTGCGGTAGTTCTCGTATTCGGTGCCGATCAGCACTTCGTGCTCAAGGCCCATGCCCTCGAACCGGCCACGTAGTTCAAGCTGGGTGATGCTGTCGTGCCAGTTGTTGTCGCGCTCACGATAGCGGCGGTTGACGGTGCGGCCGTCGGCGCTCAGAGGACGCGATTCGCTGGCGTAACCCGACATCTCGCCCTGTTTGTAATGACTGGCCAGGCGCAACGACCAGATGTCATTGAGCTGATGATCTAGCGCGAACTGGACCATGTTGTTGTCGTTATCGATGTCGTCGTCGGGTTCGCCGAGAAAGGTCGAACGCGACACGCCGCTCCATTTGTTGTTGGGCGCGACGACGCCGCGGTCGAAGGTCGACGTATGACGGACGAACTCGGTTTCCACCAACAGGTGAGTGTCAGGATTCAATTGCCAGCTGAAGGAGGGCGCAACGAACACCCGTTTGCTTTCGACATGATCGCGAAAGCTATTGTTGTCTTCGACTGCCATATTGACCTGCGACAGCAGGTTGCCTTCCTCGTCCAGCGGCGTGTTGACGTCCAGCGCCGTGCGATAACGGTCCCAACTGCCAGCGCTGGTCTGCAGGGTAGTGAAGGCTTCACGCTGTGGCTTCTTGGTGACGATGTTGACGGTACCGCCCGGATCGCCACGGCCATACAGGCTGGCGGCAGGGCCTTTGAGGACCTCGATACGCTCGATGTTCGCCGCGTCGGGCGTGGCGGGGTAGCCACGGTTGGCGCTGAAACCGTCCTTGTAGAACTCGGAGGTGGTGAAGCCGCGAATGCTGTACTCGTAGAGCGTCAGACCACCGAAATTGTTCTGCTTCGACACGCCGCCAGCGAAGTCCAGCGCACGGTCGACGCTGTTGCTGCCCAGATCCTTCAGCACCGACGCAGGCACCACACTGATCGACTGCGGGATGTCCTTGATCGCGGTGTCGGTCTTGGTTGCGGTGGCGGAGCGGGTCGCGCGATAGCCCTGTACGGGGCTGGTTGCCGTTTCGTATTGATAGTCGGAGGTGACGTTGACGCTTTCCAGCTCGATGGTTTTTTGTTGTTCTTCCGCAAAACCGGTATTGCCGAGCATCCCGATGGCCAAGCCTGCCAGAGACGCAATTCTACGAGACGACATGTGAGACTTCCTGATAGTTATAGATACAATATAACATCTCTGATGAGAATTGTTTCCATACAGGCATGTCGTGAACGAACAAATTTTGCAGCGCCCGACGCAGCAGAATGCTTGACGATTCAACGCATCAGAACGAGGGGGAGAGGATTCAAGATTCAAACGAACGGAGCGCGGCCCCGTTCGTGTCCTGCCGGGATGAGGGGTGGTTACTTGACGCGGTTGCTGAGCGTGCTGACCGTGCCTTTCAGCGAATTGAGTTCACTTCGCGTGTTGCTGATATCGTTTTTGAGGCTGGAAAGGTCGCTGCTGCTGGCGCTGGAACCGGAATTGCGCTTCAAGTCACTGACCTGACTCTGCAGCGCTGCGAGCGCGCGGCTCTGATCGTCGATCTTGCTTTTAAGGCCGGAAACATCACTGTCGCTGCTGCGCGACTGGCTGCTGTCATTGCGCTTGAGCTCCTCGATCAGGCGCGCCTGGGCCTCGACGGTCTGTTTCAGACTTTCAATCTTTGCCGCATTCTGTTTGGAGTCGTTCAGCAGCGCCTGCAGATCACCCAGGGTGACGTTGGTGCTGCGTACGGAGTAAGCCGAACTGACCGCCTCGTAATGGGTCGCGGCCAGATTGTCCTGACTGGACGCGCTACCAGAGTTGAATTCGAGTGCTTGCGCCTGCGAAAAGGCCAGACTGCTTATCAATAACGCCGCGAAACGAAAGCCCCAACGCGATGAAAAAGAATGACTAGCCATTACCTGAATTTCCTTGTCGGGTGCCGAAAGTGGCACATTGATATGACTGAAATTCAGGTGTCTGGTTCATGACCTGCCAAGGTTTATTTCTGTCCTCAACTGCCCTGTAACGGCTTCTCATCCTGGAAGAAATAGTCCTTCCATGACGCCGGCCTGTTCTTGATCGCGCCGACGCGGTACAGGAACTCGGCCAGTGGATAGGTGTTTTTCGGGGTGATGGTGAACTGGAATTCCGGCTGGTCGATGATCTTGAGCAGCTCGGCCCGGTCGATTTTCGATTTCGTCACGCGGATGTAGGTGTCGGCGGCGGCACCGATGTCCTTGCGGACGAACTGCTCGGCTTCGCTCAGCGCCTCGATGAACGCTTTGTAGGTCTTGGGATTCTCGTTGCGGAATTTTTCGGTGGCAAACAGAACGGTCGGTGAGTTCGGGCCGAACAGGTCGTAAGTGTTCAACACCACGTGCACGTTGGGGTTGCGCAGTTCCTGATCCTGGTAGGGCGGGTTGGAGAAGTGTCCGGTCAGCTCAGTGCCACCGGCAATCAGGCTGGCGGCGGCGTCCGGGTGCGGCAGGCTGATAGTGTATTTGTCGAGCCGCGCGAACTCCTTGTCGCCCCACTGTTTGGCCGCAGCATATTGCAGGTAGCGTGACTGCACCGACACGCTGACGGCGGGCACTGCGATTCGGTCTTTTTCGGTGAAGTCGGCGATGGTCTTCACCTTGGGATTATTGCTCACCAGGTAATACGGAAAGTTGCCGAGTGATGCGACCGCCTTGACGTTCTGCCGACCGTGGGTGCGGTCCCAGATGGTCAGCAGCGGACCGACGCCTGCACCGGCAATGTCGATAGAGCCGGACAGCAGGGCATCGTTGACGGCCGAGCCGCCGGACAATTGGGTCCAGTCGACCTTGATCTCCAGGCCGTCTTGCTTGCCATGTTTTTCGATCAACTGTTGATCGCGCACCACGTTAAGCAGCAGATAGACAATCCCGAACTGCTCAGCGATACGGATTTCCCCTTCGGCCTGCGCCGAGGCCGGAGCCAGCAGTGAACCTGCAATCAGTGTGGCCGCAAGACCGAGGGCAGTGGCGATACGTGAGGTTCGTTTGTCGATCGTTGACATGTGCTGCTCCAGTCACAGGAATATTTTTCGAGATTAACGCTATAAGAAATATTATTTAAATAACGTTAATGAATAACGATAGGCCGCTTGAACAGGTGATTCATGCCAGCTGAAAGTGCCGGTCCCACAGCGGTGATACGTCAATCCGTTCGTTCAGCACCCCCGCTTCGAAAAACACATCAGCCACTTCCTGTTGCGAGGCGATGGCCTGATCGTCAATCGCCCTGAGCTTCCATGGTTGGCTGCGGCTGGCGATCTGATCGGCGAACACGGCCTTGTCGATGCCCAGCAGTTGCCCGGACTTCTCTGCCCATTCCTCAGGGTGATCGTTGATCCATTCCAGCGTCTGGCGCTGACGCGTGAGGTAGTCGGTGATGGCCTGACGACGCAGCGGATCGGCCAGTGCGGCAGGACGGGCGGCCAGCAGGTAGTTGCCGGACAAATAGCCCTGCGCGGTTTTCAGCACCCGCGCACCGCTGCGAAATTTGGCGAGCTGGATGAAGGTGCCGTACGTCACCCAGGCGTCGAGCTGGCCGCTTTGAAAGGCGGTGAAGCCGTCCTGCGGTGTGAGCGCGATGGCCTTGACGTCATCCATGCTCAGGCCCTGTTCCTTGAGCGCCTTGATCAGGAAGTAATGGGCCGTGGTGGCTTTGACATAGCCGACACGCTTGCCCCGCAACCCGGCGACCGATTCGATGCGTGAGTCTTTGGGGATCAGAAACACCTGGTTGTTGACGTCGCCTTCCATCACCGCGATCAGTCTGGGTTGACGATGGCTCTGGATCGAAAAGATCGGCGGTATCTCGCTCATCGAGCCAATGTCGATACTGCCCGAGGCTATCGCTTCGACAATGAGATTGCCGCCCGGAAACTCGGAAAACTGCACCGTGTAAGGCCGTTTGTCGTTGCCGGCGTTTTCATTGAAATTGGCGTCTCCGCCTCGGTAGGTCGCGACCTGTAGGGTCAGGTCAGCCAGTGGATCCTGAGCGAACAGGCGGGGCGTCAGACCCAGTGTCGTGGCACCGAGGGTCACGGCGCTGGCCGTCAGGAAACTTCTTCGGTTGAACGTTTTGCTCATTCGGTCTCGTCCATGCGGTCCGGCTAGCCAGAAAGGAGTCCTGTTTCTGAAGCAATCAGAAACGTCGAGCATCGATGTAAGCATAACGTCGAGTTTTAATATTCTACTTTTTTATAATTAGCTTATAAGTAAATGTGCTTTTTAAATGATTTCTTAGGCGCATAGTCTTGCTCCATCGCCTTCGCATAGTCAGGGACATCATCATGAGCAACGTCAGCGCATTGCCGATTCAGCCGGACACGGCATCTTCGTCCGGCGTCAGCGTGCAGAACAGGGTTTCGCCGCAAGAGTGGGAGGTCCGGGTCAAGCTTGCCGCGGCCTATCGGCTCGCATCCCTCAAACGCTGGACCGATCACATCTACACGCACTTTTCCGCCCGCGTGCCGGGGCCGGACGAGCACTTCCTGATCAATCCCTTCGGCCTGCTGTTCGACGAGATCACGGCCTCCAATCTGGTCAAGGTCGATATCGATGGGACGGTTGTCGATGACCCGACCGGGCTGGGCATCAATTACGCAGGCTACGTGATCCACAGCGCCATTCACGCTGCGCGTCACGATTTGCAGGCTGTGCTGCACACCCATACCCGCGACGGCATCGCGGTGTCGGCGCAAAAAGACGGCCTGCTGCCTATTTCCCAACACGCCATCGCCTTTTCCGGTCGCGTGGCGTACCACGGTTATGAAGGCATCGCGCTGGATCTGGACGAGCGCGAACGGCTGGTGGCGGACCTTGGTGACAAGAGCGTGATGATCCTGCGCAACCACGGGCTGCTGACCGGCGGCGTCAGTGTCGAGCACGCCTTTCAGCAACTGCACAATCTTGAATACGCCTGCAATATCCAGATTGCCGCGCAGTCGGCGGGCAATGCGGAACTGGTGATTCCGCCGCGTGAGGTCATTGCCAAGGTGGAAGAGCAGGCCAAAGTCATCAAGGACGGGCATGGTCCGGGTGTGTCGCGACACTGGAACGCGCTGATCCGTGAACTGGAACGCACCGGCACCGACTACAAGACCTGAATGATGGATCACCCGCACAAGGACGCACAGTAATGGGTTTCACCTATTGGGTCAGAAGCTGCGCCGCCGTGCTGGCATTCAGTGCGCTGATCGGCTGCGGTAATGAAGACCGGCAAGTGGTTTCCAGCAACGAAACCGTGGACTGGTCGAAGGTAAAGCTGGTGCTGGGCGATCAGGCGAAGGGACTGCGCACAGTGGTCGAGGCATCAAAGGCTTTCGACGGCGTGCCCTATCAGATCGAATGGGCCAACTTCCAGGGCGCAGCCCCCTTGTTCGAAGCCTTGCGCGCCGGAGCGGTCGATCTGGCGCCTGCCGGTGACACGCCGGTGCTGGCGGCGGCAACGGGCGGCGCGCCGTTACGCATCGTTGCGGTACGTCGCAGCCAGGCGCGCAGCATTGCCATTCTGGTGCCCAAGGACTCCCCGATTCAGACCGTGGCCGACCTGAAAGGGCGCAACGTGGTGATCTCCTCGGCGCGTGGCAGCATCTCTCAGTACCTGTTGATCCGGGCACTGGCCAATGCCGGTGTCAAAGAAACGGATGTGAACATCGGTTTCGTCATGCCGACTGACGCGCTGCCCGCTTTCAATGCGGGCAAGATCGAAGCCTGGGCAACGTTCGGCGTCTATCAGGCGTTTGCCGAAGAGCAGGGTGCCCGCGTATTGCTCAGCGGCGAGGGCATCAATACCGGCCTGACCTTCATCACCGCCTCGGACGAAGTACTGACCGATCCCGTCCGGCGTCAGGCCATCAACGACGTGCTCAAGCGTCTGGCCAAGGCGTTGGACTGGGCACGCAACAACACCGATCAGTACGCCGAGGTCTTTGCCAGGGTCAACGACATTCCGCTGCCGGTGTCGCGTCGATTGCAGAGCTGGGGCATCGAAGCACTGGAACCGGTCGAGGATCGCGACGTCGACGCCCTGCAGCAGGTCGATGATCTGTTCGTCGAGAAGAAAATCTTTCCTCATGGCGTCAAGGTTGCAAAGCTGGTGGACCGGCAGGCATTCGAGAAGAACCGGGATATCACCTTGCGATGATGCCAGCCGCCTGTTGTTGGTGTAGTGTGCGCACCCAAAACAAGGGGCGCTTAGATGCAAGACCTGCTGAACGAAATCCTCGATGAAGTGAGACCCTTGATCGGTCAGGGCAAAGTGGCCGATTACATTCCGGCATTGGGTGGCGTCAGGCCCGATCAACTGGGCATCGCGGTGTACGGCAACGACGGCCAGATGTTCAGCGCAGGCGATGCCGAAACGCGATTTTCGATCCAGAGCATTTCCAAGGTGTTCAGTCTGGTGCAGGCCATCGGGCACTCGGGCGAGGATATCTGGCAGCGTCTCGGTCACGAGCCTTCCGGCCAGCCGTTCAATTCGCTGGTGCAGCTGGAGTTCGAGCGGGGCAGGCCGCGCAACCCGTTCATCAACGCCGGTGCGCTGGTGATCTGCGACATCAACCAGGCCCGCTTCGCGGCGCCCTCGTTGTCGATGCGTGACTTTGTCCGGCGCCTGTGCGGCAACCCGTCGATCACCTCCGACTCCAAAGTCGCCGAGTCCGAATACCAGCACCGTTCGCGCAATGCGGCAGCGGCGTACCTGATGAAGTCGTTCGACAACTTTCATGGCGATGTTGAAGACGTGCTGCGCAGCTATTTCCATCATTGCGCCCTGAGCATGAGCTGCATCGACCTGGCCCGCGCCTTCGGTTTTCTCGCCAATCAGGGTTTCTGCATTCACAGCGGCGAGCAGATACTGAGCGCCCGACAGGCCACGCAACTGAACTCGATCATGGCCACCAGCGGTCTTTACGATGAGGCAGGCAACTTTGCCTACCGGGTCGGTCTGCCGGGCAAGAGCGGCGTAGGGGGCGGCATTGTCGCTGTTGTGCCAGAGCGGTTCTCGGTCTGCGTATGGTCCCCGGAATTGAACGCAGCGGGCAATTCGCTTGTCGGTATGGCTGCGCTGGAAAAGCTCAGTGCGAGGATCGACTGGTCAGTGTTCTGACGCAGGACACTGAGTCTGGACTCAGAAGAGCACACGTAGCGGGGTCAAGGATTGAATCAAGGTCTGTTCAAATCGCTCACGATGAGCGTCGCATTGATGCTGCTGGCCGCGTGCGGCACGCAGCGCCCACAGGAACCCGAACTGAGCCCTGATCAGGCGCGGACGCGAATCCTGCGCCTGATGCCGACCACGGTCAGCGACCGTAAGGCGTGGGCCACGGACATCCAGGCGGCCTTCACAGCGCAGAAAATCCCCCTGACCACCGAGAATGTCTGTTCAGTACTGGCTGTGACCGAGCAGGAGTCAACCTATCAGGTCGACCCTGCCGTTCCTGACATGGGGCGCATTGCACGCGCCGAAATTGATCGGCGTGCGGCGCGTCTGCATATTCCAAATGCCTTGATCGCCACCGCGCTGCGCGTTCGCTCACCCGATGGCAAGACCTACGGCAAGCGTCTTGATGCGGCCCGCACCGAGAAAGAGCTGAGCGCGATCTTCGATGACTTCATCGGCATGGTCCCGCTGGGGCAGGCGCTGTTCGGCAACTTCAACCCGGTGAAGACCGGCGGCCCGATGCAGGTCAGTATTGCCTTCGCAGAGAAGCGTTCCGAGGATTATCCCTACACGGTCGATGGCACCATCCGACGCGAGGTGTTTACCCGGCGCGGCGGCATGTACTTCGGTATCGCGCACTTGCTGGGCTACCCGGTGAGCTATGACAAAAACCTGTACCGCTTCGCCGATTTCAACGCCGGTTGGTACGCGAGCCGCAACGCTGCGTTTCAGGCTGCGGTTAGTCAGGCGACGGGCATCGATCTGGCGCTCGACGGCGACCTGATTCGTTTCGACTCCACGTCGCCGGGCTCGACCGAACTGGCGGTGCGCACGCTGGGTGACCGGCTGGGCATGAACAAGTCGCAGATATGGAGCCAGCTCAAGCAGGGCGACACCTTCGAATTCGAAGAAACCGAGCTGTACCGAAAAGTGTTTGCGATGGCCGACAGAGCGGCCGGCAAGCCATTACCCCGAGCGATCCTGCCCGGCATCACCCTCAAAAGCCCGAAGATCACCCGCAAACTGACCACCGCCTGGTTCGCCGAGCGCGTGGATGACCGACGTGAGCGCTGCGTACAGCGCGCTCCGGCAGGGATGTAACAAAGCCAAATGCATACCTGTGGGAGGCGGCTTGCCGGCGATTGCGTCAGACCAGCCACCGGCGGATCAACTGAGAAAAAGCATCGCCGGCAAGCCGCCTCCCACAGTCAGATGTCTACTGTGAAAACCGATTCAACCGCCTGCCAGCTTCACCGTCATCGCATCCGGCTCACCATCAAAGAACGTATCCAGCACTTCCTGAAACACCGGCCGGTCAGGCGCTGCGAGTTTGAACAGGGTCATGCTCGAATGCAGCTTCAGGTCGTCAGGCGAACTGAATATTTGTCGCGCCGTACGTTCTACCTGTGGGGCGATGAGGTGGGCGCACTGTTCGAGGCGTGGGCCGAGTAAGGGATGCTGAAGGTAGGCCCGTGCTTCATCGAGGCTGCTGATGGCATAGCGCTGGGCCATGTCACTACGACCCAGGCCACGGATCTGCGGAAACACGAACCACATCCAGTGGCTGCGTTTCTTCCCGGCTTCAAGCTCCGCCAGCACCTGTGCAAATACCGGTTGCTGGGCATCCACAAAGCGTTGCAGGTTGTAAGCATCGTTCACGATGAGCCTCCTGTTTTTGAGCGAGCCTGCGTATGCGGCCGTATGATGGCCGACCTTCAGGGGTTGGTCCGGTATCAAGAGTTCTATTGCGTATGCCCGTTTTCAAGCGTTTTTCGTCGTTCATGCAGCAGGCCTTTCGGGCGATGCAACTGGTCTGGACCACTTCCAGATGGCTGTCGCTGGGCCTGATTCTTGCCACGCTGGTGGCCGGTCTGTTGCCCGCACTGGCCGCCTGGCTGGGTCAGCGCATTGTGGATGCCGTGGTCAGCGCCATGCAATTGCATGCCAGCACCGGCGAAGCGCCGCTCTGGCCAGTGTTGCGCTACGTGCTGTTCGAGGCGGGCGTGCTGGCATTGCTGGCCGCTGCCCAGCGTGGCCTGTCTGTTCAGCAAGCGCTGTTGAGAGTGCTGTTGGGGCAGAAGGTCAACACCCTGATTCTGGAAAAGGCCCAGACCCTGTCGCTTATGCAGTTCGAAGACTCGGAGTTCTACGACAAGCTGGTGCGCGTGCGGCGAGAGGCCTCGACAAGACCGCTGGCGCTGGTCACCAAATCGCTGGGCCTGCTGCAGAACCTGATCTCGCTGATCAGCTTTGCCGTGCTGCTGGTGCATTTCTCACCTTGGGCGCTGGTAATTCTGGTACTCGGCGCATTGCCGGTGTTCTTTGCCGAGGCGCATTTTTCCGGTGATGCATTCCGTCTGTTCACCCGCCGCGCTCCGGAAACACGCCGCCAGAACTACATCGAAACGCTGCTTTCTCACGAGGGCTACATCAAGGAGGTCAAGCTGTTCGGGTTCGCGCCGCTACTGCTCAAGCGCTATCGCGAGACCTTCGAGCGACTGTACGCCGAAGACCGTCGCCTGACCGTTCGCCGCGACGGCTGGGGTTTCTTACTTGGACTGTTGGGCACTGCCGCGTTTTATCTGGCCTACGCCTGGGTGGTGGTCGATGCGGTGCACGGCCGTATCACGCTCGGCCAGATGACCATGTACCTGGTGCTGTTCAAACAGGGGCAGGCCGCCGTCAGCAGCAGCCTCAGCGCGATCAGTGGGCTTTATGAGGACGGACTGTACCTGGCCGATCTTTATGTCTACCTCGCCCAGCCGGTCGTCGTGCCGGCCGGAAGTCTGACGTACGGCGCCTTGCCGGGTGATGGCCTGCGTTTCGAAGACGTGAGTTTCACCTATCCCGGCACCAGCCGTCCTGCACTGGAGCACATCGACTTGCACCTGGCGCCGGGCCGCAGTGTGGCGCTGGTCGGCGAAAACGGTTCCGGCAAGACCACGCTGATCAAGCTGCTGACCCGTCTCTACAAGCCTGATCACGGGCGCATTCTGCTCGACGGCAGCGACCTTCAGGAATGGGATGAAGAGGCGCTGCGTACCCGTATCGGGGTGATCTTTCAGGACTTCATTCGCTACCAGTTTCTGGTCGGCGAAAACCTCGGCGTCGGTGACACTGAAGCGTTTCACGACGAAACCCGCTGGCGCGAAGCCGCAGCTCAAGGCATGGCTGCGCAGTTCATCGAACAGCTCGACAAGGGGTACGAAACGCAATTGGGCCGCTGGTTCGCGGGCGGCCAGGAGCTGTCCGGTGGCCAATGGCAGAAGATTGCGCTGTCACGTGCCTACATGCGCCGCGATGCCGACATTCTGATTCTCGACGAGCCGACGGCCGCGCTGGATGCCGGGGCGGAAGCGGCAGTGTTCGATCATTTCCGTGAGTACGCCAAGGGGCGCATGACCCTGCTGATTTCCCACCGTTTCTCCAGCGTGCGCAACGCCGAACACATTGTGGTGCTGGAACACGGCAAGGTCCTGGAACGCGGCAGCCATGACAGCCTGATCGAGGCGCAAGGCCGCTATGCGGCGCTTTTCGACCTGCAGGCTCAGGGCTATCGCTAAATGAAGACTGTCATGAAAAGCGACAAAAGTCCTTGCAGTGCATCATCGACAGGCGTTTTATAGGGCTCGTTTTTATGGCACCCCTGTGTGCTTTTTTTCTGAAACCGGATGGAGTCATCAATGCAATTTCGTTCATTGGGCAAGACTGACCTGTCGGTCAGCGCCATCACCCTGGGCACCATGACCTGGGGCGAGCAGAACACGCAGGAAGAGGCATTCGAACAGATTCGCATGGCCAAAGAGGCTGGCGTCAACTTCCTCGACACCGCCGAGATGTACCCGGTGCCGCCGCGTGGCGAAACCTACACCAAGACCGAAAGCATCATCGGCGAGTACTTCAAGAAGTACGGCGACCGCAGCGACTGGGTGCTGGCCAGCAAGGTTGCCGGGCCGGGCCGCATGGACCATATCCGCGATGGCAACCCGCGTCTGGACCGCCACAACATCACCGCCGCGCTGGATGCCAGCCTCAAGCGTCTGAACACCGATTATCTGGACCTGTATCAGTTGCACTGGCCGGACCGCAAGACCAACTTCTTCGGCGTTCTGGGCTACACCCACGACCCGGACGATCAGTCGGTCGAGATTGAGGAAACCCTGTCGGTGCTGGGCGATCTGGTCAAGGCGGGCAAGATCCGTCATTTCGGCCTGTCCAATGAAACGCCATGGGGCACCCAGCGTTTTCTGAATCTGGCTGAAAAGCTGGACTTGCCGCGCGCCGTGTCGATTCAGAACCCTTACAACCTGTTGAACCGCACCTTCGAAGTGGGCCTGGCGGAAATCGCCATTCGTGAGCAGATCGGTCTGCTGGCGTATTCGCCGCTGGCGTTCGGTGTTCTGGCTGGCAAATACCTGGACGGCGCACGTCCGGCCGATGGCCGTCTGACCCTGTTCGAGCGCTTCCAGCGTTACAACAACCCGCAGGCCGTCAGTGCAACAGCCAAGTACGTGGCATTGGCCCGCGAGCACGGCTTGGACCCCTCGCAGATGGCACTGGCCTATGTCACCAGCCGGCCTTTTGTAACCAGCAACATCATTGGGGCTACCAAGCTGGATCAACTGGCTGTCAACCTGGCGAGCATCGATGTCACGTTGTCCGACGAGGTGATTGCCGGGATCGAAGCCATACATATTTCGCAACCTAACCCGGCGCCGTAAGCGCAACGGTAATGAACTAACTTTCGGCCTCGCAAGTCAGCATCTAGGGTGCTTACTTCGAGGCTGAAAACCGATGCATATCTCTCTCAAGCAACAAGTCGCACTCGTCACCGGCGCCAGTTCCGGTCTGGGCGCTGCGGCTGCCCGCGCTCTGGCAGATGCCGGGGCGGCGGTCGTGATCAATTACCACTCCAAGGCTGAACCTGCTGAAAAGCTCGCGGAAGAAATTCGTGCGGCGGGCGGGCAGGCAATCGCCATTGGTGCCGATGTTTCCAAGGAAGACGAGGTCGAGCGGCTGTTTGCCCAGACCATCGAGCAGTTCGGTGCGCTGGACATCCTGTTCGCCAACTCGGGTCTGCAAAAGGACGCCGCGTTCGTCGACATGAGCCTTGAGGACTGGAACACGGTCATCAACGTCAATCTTACCGGCCAGTTTCTCTGTGCCCGCGCTGCCGTGCGTCAGTTCATCAGCCAGGGCATGCGCAAGGATGTGTCACGGGCAATGGGCAAGATCATTCACATGAGTTCGGTGCACCAGCTGATTCCCTGGGCGGGGCACGTCAACTACGCGGCCTCCAAGGGCGGCGTCGATCTATTGATGCGCAGCATTGCCCAGGAAGTGGGCGAGCAGAAGATTCGCGTCAACAGCATTGCACCTGGTGCCATCCGCACCCCGATCAATGCCGACGCGCGGCAGGGCGATGCAGAAAAGAAAATGCTCGAACTGATTCCCTATGGCCGCATCGGCGAGCCGGAAGACGTGGCTAATGCGGTGGTCTGGCTGGCGTCTGATGCTTCGGATTACGTGCATGGCACGACGCTGTTCATCGACGGCGGCATGACCCTTTATCCGGAGTTCCGCGGCAATGGCTGACTTTCCAGAAGAGGCGCAGAACGCGATCGAGAACCACGGCATCATCGGCGACATGCGCAGTGCTGCGTTGATCGCCGACACCGGGAGCATCGATTTCTGCTGCTGGCCGGACTTCGACAGCCCCTCGATCTTTACCGCATTGCTGGACACCAACGACGCGGGCATCTTTCAGCTGGCGCCAGACCTGCCCGATGCGCGGCGCCTGCAGATTTATCTGCCGGACACCAACGTGCTGCAGACCCGCTGGATATCCGAAGAGGCCGTCGTCGAGGTCACTGACCTGATGCCCATCGGCGAGGATCAGGACGACCTGCCGCGCATCGTGCGGCGCGTTCAGGTGCGCTTCGGCAAGGCCACGATCCGCATGCGCTGCAAGGTGCGTATGGATTACAGCCGCGCCGAGACCACCGCGCATCAGGACGGTAATGACGTCTGCTTTCAGGCCGATGGCCAGCCCGGCATGCGTCTGTCTGCGGCGACGCCTTTGCATGTGGAACACGACGCAGCGGTCGCCGAGTTCCAGATGGAAAAGGGCCAGACCATCGAATTCATTCTCGGCGGTGTCGATGATCCGCACGTGGCGGCGGGCAAGTGTTCACGCTATTTCGACGACACCCTGGCGTTCTGGCGTCGCTGGGCGGGACAGTCCGAGTACAAGGGCCGCTGGCGCGAGATGGTCATGCGCTCGGCGCTGGCACTCAAGCTGCTGACGTCGCGCAAGCACGGCGGCATCATCGCCGCAGCGACCTTCGGCCTGCCGGAAACCCCCGGCGGCGAGCGTAACTGGGACTACCGCTACACCTGGATCCGGGATGCATCCTTCACTGTGTATGCCTTCATGCGGCTGGGCTATACCGACGAAGCCAACGCTTTCATGGGCTGGATGCGCGGTCGGCTGGATGACAGCTGCGAGAACACGCAAAAGATGGGCATTCTCTATGCCCTGGACGGTCACGATAAGCTGCCTGAGGAACACCTGGATCACCTGACCGGCTACGGCGGCGCGTTACCCGTGCGCATCGGCAACGAAGCCTACGAACAGACGCAACTGGATATCTATGGCGAACTGATGGACGCTGTTTACTTGGCCAACAAGTACGGCGACGCCATTTCCCATGATGGCTGGAAGCACGTGGTGCGTCAGGTGGACTACGTTTGCGAGCACTGGAGCGACCGGGACGTGGGCATCTGGGAAATGCGCGGCGGCGATCAGCACTTTCTGCATTCGCGGCTGATGTGCTGGGTGGCGCTGGACCGGGCGTTGCGCCTGGCGTTCAAACGTTCGCTGTCCGGGCCTTTCGAGCGCTGGACCAAGGTGCGCGAGCAGATTCACGACGACATCTGGGAAAACTTCTGGAACGACGAACTGGGGCATTTCGTGCAGCACAAGGGCAGCCGCAATCTGGATGCCTCGATGCTGTTGATGCCGCTGGTGCGTTTTGTCGGGGCCAGCGATCCCAAGTGGCTGGCGACACTGGATGCCATCGAGCGCACACTGGTGCGTGACGGCATGGTGTTCCGCTATCGCAACGACGACGATCATGACGACGGCCTGGCAGGCGAAGAGGGCGCGTTTGTCGCCTGTTCGTTCTGGTACGTCGAATGCCTGGCCCGCGCCGGGCGGGTCGGTCAGGCGCACCTGGAGTTCGAGCAACTGCTGCGCTACGCCAACCCGTTGGGTCTGTACGCCGAAGAGTTCGACCCGCACGCCCGTCATCTAGGGAATACCCCGCAGGCGCTGAGTCATCTGGCGCTGATCAGTGCGGCCAGTTTCCTCGACCGCAAACTCGGCGGTGGTCAGGCGCTCTGGCAGCCCTGATTCACTTGGTAGCACGGGATTTGCGTTACTTGGTGTGTAACGCAAATCCCACTGACTTGTCCTCCAGCGCGTAATTGTCCGCAATCATCCCGCAGTAGCTCAGGCGCGCCAGATAGACGCCCGGGTTGCCCAGATAGGCGCGGATGTCGATGTTGTCGCCGCACATCGCCAGCCTGCGACCGCGCAACAAACCTACCGCCTGCCCGGAGCGTATCGCGCCCATCGGCGTCCAGTCTGCGATGATCAGCGCGCCTTCCGGCACGGACTGCTCGTACGCGTTCACGAACTGCTCGGCGGACCGGTCGGGCAGGTAAGGCACCATGAAGTAATGAATGTCCTCGCGAAACGGCAGCTTCTCTTTGTGGGTCGGTAAATTGACCACGCCGCTGGCGTAGAGCGACCAAGCCAGCATGATTACCAGTGGCGACGTCAGCACCGAGGCATTGAGCAGCGCAGTGCCAGCTCGATTGCGAGGCAGCAGCGCAGGCAGCTGGATCATGCCGATAACGCTCAACATTGCGATTCCCGGCAGGAAGAAGGTGAAACGGTCGGTGACATTGTAGGAAATCGCGAAGATCAGATTCAGCAACGCTGCGCTCCATAGCAGGCGCAGTCGGCTGTCTCTGGGAAACAACAGCAGTCCGGCGATCTGCGGACCCATCAGCGACAACATCAGCAGCACCACCGAGTTTTTCTCGTGCCACATGTCATCGAAACGAAACAGGCTGCTTTCCCATTCAGGTCCGGCGACAGTGGTCGAGGCGCCTGTCAGGTAGCGGCGGGCGATATCGATCAGGCTCAATCCGGCATTCAGATCGTTGAACACCGCCACGGCGGCGGTGGCGAACCCGAGCGCGAATCCGGGCACGGTCATCAGGATCCGCGTCTTGTGCTGGATCAGCAACTGGATATAGAGCGGCAGCATCACGATGAAGGTCAGTTGATGAATCGACGCGCTTATGCCGGTCAGGACACCGATGACAAACAGCTTCTTCAACGGCGTCCATCGTGAGTGGGCGCTGAACTGCACGGCATAGGCCAAGAGCACGAACAGTGTGTGCAGCAGATACACCTCGGCTTTGGTCGACACCCAGAACACCGCGTGGGCCAGTACCGTGGCGGTCGCCGCAAGCAGCGCCTGACGGGCTGTGGCACCGACGCTGATGGCCAGTCGGTAGATGATCCACGCCAGCGGCAGCAGGAGCAGCGAGTTCATCAGGCTGAGCACCTGAGAGCCAGACAGGGCGTAAAACATCGAGCTGAAGAAGTGATAGAACGGATGATCCAGCGGGCCGAGTGACTGACTGAAATATTCGCCTGTGGTGGCATCCGCCAGAAACACCCCATTGTCCATCCACTGGATCGGGCCGCTGGAAGCGATGAAGCTGGCTGCGATCGCAGCGCATAGCAGCAGCAACGGTATGACGACTGAATGCCTGGCGTTGAATGAACTCATTGAGCGGTTCCTCCTTGAGATGAGCAGTGGGTAGTCCTTTGTTTGCTGCGCGACAGCGCTACGTCGAAGGCGTGGTGGGGCCTCCCACGGCGTTGTTCAGCGGCTATAGCTTGTCGAATCCCTGAACCGTCCCAGCATCACCGCGCCAATCGCGACTGCAAACCACAAGGTCGCGAGACGAATCAGGATGGTGGCGGCAATCGCGTCGGCAGCCGGCATGCCCTTGAACATCAGCAGCCCGATCATCACCGCCTCGGCACCGCCCAGCCCGCCGGGCATGAAGCTCAGGGCACCGGCGAGCATCGCCAGTGCATAGGTGAACACCGCGAAGGTCAGTGGAATCTCTGCGCCCATCCAGCCGAGCACCCAATGAAACGCCAGCGCCTCGGCACTCCAGGCGATCAGGCTGAGCAGGCTGGCACCCAGCAACACATCCAGCCGATGGCATTGGCGAGCGGCCAGCAGCACGTCGAACAGGTGCCTGAACAGTGTCGGCAATCGAATCGCTGTTACCGGAATCATCCCGCGCAGCCATTCCAGCAAGCGCCGCTGGGAAAGGACCAGCAAGCCCAGTAGCACCAGAACCAGACCCATCGCGATCATCGGTTGCGCGGACGGATACCAGGACAGGCCGAACAGCGTCAGCAGGGCAATCGCCAGCAGGTCGGACAGACGCTCACTGACAAACGCCGCAAAACTCTTCGGGTAGGGCACGCCCAGCGGCTTGAGCAGAACCCCGCGCAACGCTTCTCCCGCTTTACCCGGCGTGGTGGTCAGGGCGAATCCGGCGAGATAGGCACCGAGGCTGGGACGCCAGGGCAGCGGATGGCCGAGCACGCGAAGGTAGAGCTGCCAGCGCACGAAACGCAGCCCGTAATTGACGGCCGACATCAACAGCGCAAGGGCGATGCCCATCGCGCCAACCCTTGCTGCGGCCTGCGCTACCTCGTGCCAGCCGCCCCACAGACAAAAAGCCAGATAGCCCAGCGCCGAGCCGATGACCGACAGCACCACGGCCCGGTAGCGCCAGCCGGACAGCCAGGGCGCGGCCGTCACAGGTTCAGCCTCTTGAACAGCGGCTGCGGAATCGAGCGGATCACCAGCATGATCAGCGCCCAGAATCCGGGCGCATACAGGCTGGTGGACTGGCGCGCGATACCGTTGACGATCCGTTCGGCGACCTGTTCCGGCTGCGCGAGCAATGCCGCTGGCAACGACAGGCCCTGAGTCATCGGCGTATCGACAAAACCGGGTTTGATGGTCAGCACATGCACGCCGATCTTGAACAGGCGCGCCTGCAGACCGTCGCAAAAGGTCGAGACCGCAGCCTTGGCCGCCCCATACAGGTAATTGGAAGGGCGGCCCCGTTCACCTGCGACCGACGAGATGACCGCCAGTGTGCCGCAACGCTGGAGCTCGAAATGCTGGGCAAGCAGGGTCAACAGCGCGATCACCGACGCGCTGTTGGTGATGAACTCCTGCAGGGCCAGCCCGACATCCTGCTCGCAGGCTCGCTGGTCAGGCAGGGTGCCATGGGCGATCAGTACCACATCGATCTGGCCGAGTACCTGGAGGCAGTCGGCGAGCATCCTCGGGTGCTCGGCAAAATGCGTGGCATCCATTTCGTGCAGGGTGACGGCCCTGGCGCCGCGCCCCTCAAGATCGGCCGCCGTGACTTGCAGCCTGTCGGCACTGCGTGCCACCAGAAAGAAATCGCAGCCTTGCGCAGCCCAGAGACGGGCGCAGGCATGGGCAATGGCCGAGGTAGCTCCGATGATCAGAATTCGTTTCATGGCAAGACTCGTTTCCAGAAGCGGGACATCAGGGATGGGTCGCGCAGGGCTTCCAGTCGCTCCCAGGCCGGGTAGGCCTGGCGGAAATCGCTCCCGTTCATGTGGGCGTCCTTGGCCGGATACAGACGTCCGCCCGCGTCATGGACAATGGCGTCCAGACGCGGGAACAGCGAGCCGGCAAGGTCACGGTGTTGCGGAAAATCCAGCGCCAGCGAGGTGCCCGGCATCGGGAACGACAGCAACCCCGGCGAGGCAATATCGCCGCAGCGTTTGAGCACCGCCAGAAACGAGCCCTGACCGGACTCGGCGATGGTATCGAGCAGTGCCTGCATGGCGTCCTGCGCACAGTGTTCGGGGATCACGCACTGGTACTGCTGAAAGCCGCTGCGCCCATAGATCCGGTTCCAGTGCAGCACGCGGTCCAGCGGGTAGAAAAAGGGCTCGTAATCGCTGCGCTTCGGCGTCGGTCGGGCAGGGTGGGCATGCCAGTACAGCGAATTGAACAGGCGCAGCGACAGGTTATTGATCAACGACAGCGGCGGGGTGACCGGCACGCTCAGTTTGCTGCGCCGCTCGACCTCAAGCGAGCCGAAGCGTGCATGGTCGCCCACGATGTATACGCCGCGCCCGCTGTTGCTGCCCCGCGCCAGACAATCGACCCAGGCGACGCTGTATTCATGCTGATAGTCGAGTTCCCGAGAGAGGGCGAAGAACTCACCAAGATTGGCGAAACGCACCACCGTGCTGTCGATCTGACTCGTGCGGATCGGCATCAGCTGAATATCTGCCCAGTGAATCACCCCGGTCAGCCCCAGTCCGCCGATGCTGGCGGCATACAACAGCGGGTTTTCCACGGGCGAGCAGATCATCGCCTGCTCACCCTGACGCAGCAGGCCGAAGCGCAGGGTATGGCAGCCGAACGTGCCGCGCAGATGGTGGTTCTTGCCGTGCACATCGTTGGCAATCGCGCCGCCCACGGTAACGAACTGGGTGCCCGGTGTGACCGGCAGAAACCAGCCGTGCGCAATGGCCGCCGCGAGCAGTTGAGCCAGGGTCATGCCTGCTTCGACGCGGACGATGCCGGTTTTCCAGTTGGCAGCGATGAACCGGTCCAGCCGATGCATGTGCAGCACATGGCCGCTGCTGGCCAGGCAGCTGTCGCCGTAGCTGCGGCCATTCCCAAACGGCAGGCTGGTTTCATGCCGGTCCAGTGTGGCCGTCAGGTGCCGTGGCAGGTCATCGATCCACGTGCATGCGTGGCCCTGCTGCGCGACCTGGGGATACCGACCCCACGGATAGAGAGGCACTGTCATGCGGCAATCCAGAACACCAGCAGGAACAGCCCACCGATCCCCTGGCTGATGCGGTCGCGAATGGCGAAGACCACGGGGTCATCGTTCATCAGTCCGCGATGGGTGAGCATCCAGATGCGGGTGATCCAGAACAGCAGCAACGGACACGCCAGCCAGATGACATGCGGGTGCTGATAGAGCGCGACGGTGGCGCCTTCGTGGATGTAAAGGGCCAGAACCATCACCGCGAGATTGCCGGAGGACGCGCCGAGGGAAGCGATCATGTCCAGGTCGCCGGGGTAGTAACCACGGCCGCGAGTCTTGCCTTCCACCTCGCGCACCCGCGCTTCCCGCAGTTCAGCGTAGCGCTTGACCAGCGCCAGGCTCAGGAACAGAAACATGGAGAACGCCAGAATCCAGAACGTCAGTGGCAGATGGAACGCTGCCGCGCCTGCGAGAATGCGTGTGGTGTAGAGCATCGCGAGCACGATGACGTCCACTGCCATGTGCCGCTTCAGGTACAGCGAGTACACCAGCGTCAACAGGTAATAAGCGCCCAGCACGGCCGAAAACTGCCACGGCAGGAACACCGCAGCACCCGCGAAGGCCAGCAGCAATAAGGTCGGTACGGCAATCAGCCCCGACTTGATGGGCAGACGGCCGCTGGCAAACGGGCGATTGCGTTTGCTGCGATGGTGACGATCATCCGCCAGATCCAGCAAATCGTTGAGCACGTACACGCTCGACGCACACAGGCCGAAGAACAGAAACGCCAGCAGGCCATCAATCACCTGCTGCGTTTGCTGAATCTGATGGGCCGCCAGCAGCGGCACGAAGATCAGTGCGTTCTTGAGCCATTGATGCAGGCGCAGCGCCTTGCGCCAGTCCCCGAGGCTTGCTGCGCCCGCATTGAGCACTTGATCGACATTGCCCTGCGCCTGCGCCCGCCGCTGTACGCCAGCGTGCGGATTGGCAACGATGGCTTTTCGCGCTGCCGCCCAGATGCACAGATCGTCCGTGGAATTGCCGATGTAGTCGAAGCCGCTCTGACCGTAGTGATCGATCAGCAGGTCACGCTTGCGATGGGCCGACAGGTTGGTCTCGCCATCGGACGCCCACACCTGATCGAACAGATTGAGGTGCCCGGCAATTCGTGTGGCCAGTGTTTCGTGAGCAGCGGTCGCAAGGACGATCAGTCTTCCTGTGTTGCGCTGCACCTCAATGTACTCGATGACCTCCGCGTCGTAAGGCAGCAGGGCGATGTCGAGCCGGGTGGCCAGCGCGAGCCCGCGCTTGAGGGAGGCTTTGCCCTGTAACAGCCAGAGCAATAATTTGAACACCTGTAGTGGATGTTGCCGGATGAATGCCATGGCGGTTTCAAACAGCAAGTCTGAACGCAACAGTGTCCCATCCAGATCGACCACCAGCGGTGGGTGGGTTTGCAGAACTCTTCCCTGAATTCCCGACATGGACGGTGGCTCCTGTGAAAGTGAGCGCACTATGGAACGAAAACGGACAATCGCCTCTTGAATAAAATTAAACACAATGGAATTTATTGCCGTCGTCATGACGTCAGAAAATGCCCGTTTTATTTAACTATTAGAGCGCTGACTCTATTGTTTCATCGAAGTTACACTTCACCGGGCAGTGCCCGTTATTTGAACACTATAAACGCCCGTGACGGCGGGGTATTGAACGGAATATATGTCTCACTCTCGATACGACGCTGGCGGCATCGGAAGCACGCATGTAAGGCCGCTGAGACAGGTGTCGGGGTGATAGCAAATCGGGTCATAATGACACCTTCGCTTTCACTGTTCTGGAGTCATGATGACCCATCCACTGCTGCGTGCGCTGGTGCCGCTGGTTGCCGATCTGTCCCGTGAACTGCCGGATGAGGAACGGTATCGACGCTTGTTGCAGTCATTGCGTCAGTGGTTGCACTGCGATGCCGCCGCGCTGCTCAGACTGGACGAGGGTGTGCTGATTCCGCTGGCGGTGGATGGCCTTAGCCCTGACACGTTGGGTCGCCGCTTTCGGGTCGAAGAACATCCTCGTTTCAAGGCACTGCTGGAAAGCCCGGTCCCGGTACGCTTCTCCTACGACTGTCCGATGCCCGACCCCTATGACGGTCTGGTGGAGGGGCATGGCCCGCTGGAAGTCCACGACTGCGTTGGCTGCGTGCTGCACTTCCAGGAGCGGCCGTGGGGGCTGATCACGCTGGATTCTCTGGACCCGTCGAGCTTCGGCAAGGTCGATCTGGATAATCTGCAGGCGTTTGCCAGCCTGGCTGCCGCTACGGTCATGGCCAGCGAGCGTATTCAACACCTGTCGCGTGGGGTCGAGGATCAGCGGCAATTGGTCGAGGTCTACAAGCGGGCTGCAGGCGGTCGGGCGCCTCGCGAACTGATTGGCCAGAGTGAGGTGCTGGAGCGCTTGCAGCAGGAAATCCAGCTGGTCGCCAATAGCCCGCTCACCGTGCTGGTGACCGGTGAAACCGGCGTCGGCAAGGAGCTGGTGGCCGAGGCCATCCATTTGCATTCTCCCAGGGCTCACAAGCCGCTGATCAGCCTCAACTGCGCGGCACTCCCGGAAACGCTGGTCGAGAGTGAGCTGTTCGGACACGTCAAAGGTGCGTTCTCGGGCGCGGTCAACGGGCGCAGTGGCAAGTTCGAACTGGCCGATGGCGGCACGCTGTTTCTCGATGAGGTCGGCGAGTTGCCGCTTTCCGTGCAATCCAAGCTGCTGCGAGTGCTGCAGAGCGGACAGTTGCAGCGGGTTGGCTCGGATCAGGAACATCGTGTGGACGTGCGCATTATCGCTGCCACCAACCGCAATCTGGCCGAAGAGGTGCGCTCCGGTCGGTTTCGCGCCGATCTGTATCACCGCCTGAGCGTGTATCCGTTGCAGGTGCCGGCATTGCGCGAGCGGGGCCGTGACGTGTTGCTGCTGGCCGGATACTTTCTTGAAGAGAACCGTCTGCGCATGGGGTTGCGCAGCCTGCGTCTTAACCCCGAGGCGCAGCGGATGCTGCTGGCGCATGCCTGGCCCGGCAATGTTAGAGAACTTGAGCATCTGATCAGCCGTGCCGTGCTCAAGGCATTGTCCGGCCATGCACAGCGGCCGCGTATTCTGACCATCGAGCCTCAATCCCTGGGACTGGATGAGGCGATCGATAGCTTGCCGCTGTTACCACAAGCCCTGGAGGTTGCCGCGGGAGTCGAAGGGCAGGGGCTCAAGGCCGCGGTGGATGCCTATCAACGTGCATTGATTGCCAATGCACTTGATCGACATCAGGGACGATGGACCGAAGTTGCCCGCGAGTTATCGGTAGATCGCGCCAATCTCAACCGGCTTTCGAAACGACTGGGGATCCGCTGATATACCGTGACGCGTGTTATTGGTCGCTGAACGTTGAAAAAGACTGAATTTTTTCATAGTGACTTGGGTCACCTGTTACTCAAGCCACCACTGAAAAAGGATCAGGCTTTCAATGGCACTGCCCAAACACTATCGAATCGATTATCTAATGAACGGCTCTTTCAAGAGTTTCTATATACGAACCGAACATATGGATAACGTTGAGGCCTGGCATTACGCGAGTGTTGATGCTGGCCTTGCGCGTATCCCGAAATACCGTCTGGAGAAAGTGCCCCGCGTCTCCAAACCCTACGCAGAACACTTTGGCGTGACCGATGTGGAGTGGGCTCAGGCCTGAGCCCACTGTCTGCGTGATCTAGCGATGGGCGATATTTTCCAGCGCCAGATTACGGGTACGAGGGCCGAAACCACCGATGGTGATGATCACGATCAGCATGCTGCTGACGATGAACGCCAGAACGCCCGGTGTGCCGAAATGCTCCAGAAATATCCCGATGAGCAGACTGCTGAAAACCGTCGACAGGCGGCTGAACGAATAGCAGAAGCCCACGGCACGCGCACGAATGTTGGTTGGAAACAGCTCACCCTGATAGGAGTGATAACTGAAACTCAGCCAGGCGTTGCTGAAGGTGATCATGATGCCGCAGAAGATCAGCCCTGCTGCACTGGTCTGAAACGCGAACAGCGTGCCGAAGATCATCGAACTCAGGGCGGAACCCACAATCTGCCATTTGTTTTCAAACCGATTGGCAAACTTCACGAACAGCAGCGGACCCAGCGGATACGCCAACGTAATCACGAAGGCGTAGCTCAGGCTGTGGGTCACGCTTACCCCCTGGCCCGATAACAACGCTGGCAGCCAGTTGCCGAAACCGAAGAAACCGATGGCCTGGAAAATGTGGAAGGCGATCAGCATCAAGGCGCGACGTCGGAATGGCGGCTGCCACATATCGGCGAAGCGACCCTTACCCTCGACTGCGACGGTTTGCGGCTCAGGCTGATCCAGCGGCTGTTTGTGATCCTTCAGGCAGCGCGCTTCCAGATCATCCACGACCCGTTCGGCTTCGACGAAGCGCCCATGCTGGGCCAGCCAGCGCGGCGACTCAGGCAGCGAAGAACGCAGCCACCAGATAAACAGTGCAAACACCGCACTGCTGATCACCACCCAGCGCCAGCCGGCATAACCGAGCGGATCCTGCGGCACCAGCCACCACGACATCAACGCCACACTGGGCACGGCCAGAAATTGAATCGAGAAGGCAAACGCGAAGGCCGAACTGCGTATGCGTTTGGGTACCAGTTCCGACAGGTAGGCATCAATAGTGACCAGTTCAACACCCAGGCCGATGCCGACCAGAAAGCGCATGCCGATCACGCCCATTGCCGAGGTCTGCAGGCCCATCATCACAGTCGCCACGGTGTACCAGATCAGCGCGCAGGTGAAGATGGCGCGGCGGCCGAAACGATCAGCGATTGGACTGACCAGACTGGCGCCGAAGAACAGCCCCAGAAAGGTCGCCGAAGCGAAGGCTGCCTGATCGGAGAAGCCGAACAGCCCCTGGCTGCCGGTGGCAAAGATACCTTCGCGAATCAGACCGGGGCTGATGTAGGCCGTCTGGAACAGGTCATAAAGCTCGAAGAAGCCACCGATGGAGAGCAGGGCAATCAGTTTCCAGATGGTGGCGACCGCAGGCAATCGGTCGATCCGGGCCGAGATGAGGGCGGCGCGAGCTGGGTCGGCGTGCGTATTATTGTTTGAGTTGGAAGAGGCCATCGTTGGACCGTCCGGCAGGATAGGGACCGCCATCGTACTGGTTTTACATTTGGTAATAGTTGCGAAATAAAGCGTTTTTAGTGCCGGTTTTGGCGAATTATTGCTTTGAAACTTAGAGTCGCGATTTTTTCTGAAGGCGCGATAAAGATTTTTTTACAAATCCAGTAGCAGCTAATTTTGCCTTGAATGCATGATCAACGGCATATGAAACGACGGGAACCGACCGTTACCGGCCACTCATGTATCAAGATGTGTAACAAAACCTTAGGATAGGCGCATCGATTTTTTGCCTTCCCGGACTCTCGTGACGTACAAACTGCCTACTACGGCGACAGCGCCGTTTTGCCCTTCGGCGACCACCGACAGTGTCGCCATCCCGGCCAATGCTTCGCCGCTGCGCAAGATGATGATGTTCATCGGCCCCGGCTTGCTGGTATCGATCGGCTATATGGACCCCGGCAATTGGGCCACAGCCATTGAAGCAGGGTCGCGCTTCGGTTATTCACTGCTGTTCGTGGTGGTGCTGGCGAGCCTTTCCGGCATGGTGCTGCAAAACCTGTGTTCGCGTCTGGGCATTGCCACGGGCCGGGATCTGGCGCAACTGTCTGCGGCGCGTTACAGCCGCAACGTCGCCAAGGGGCAATGGCTGTTGGCAGAGCTGTCGATCATTGCCACGGATCTGGCCGAGGTGCTGGGGGCCGCGCTGGCGTTTCATCTGCTGCTGGGCGTATCGATCACCGTGGGTGTCGGCCTGACGGCGTTCGACACGCTGATCGTGCTCGCTTTGCAGGGCGCCAATTTTCGTCGCCTCGAAGCCATCGTACTCGGGCTGATCGCGACCATCGCCGCATGCTTTGCTGTAGAGCTGATCCTGATCAAACCGTTCTGGCCGGACGTGGCAGCAGGTCTCAAACCCAGTTGGGATGTGCTGAGCAGCCAGGAGCCGCTGTACATCGCCATCGGTATTCTTGGTGCGACGGTGATGCCGCATAACCTGTACCTGCACTCATCTGTGGTGCAGACACGCGTCAACGGTTCTGATCTGGCGAGCAAGGCCACCGCCATCCGTTACGCCCGCCTGGACACCATCGGTTCGCTGAGCCTCGCACTGCTCATTAACGCTGCGATCCTGATTCTGGCTGCCGCCGCTTTCCACAAGACCGGCCATACCGATGTGGTCGAGATCCAGGACGCCTACCACCTGCTCGATCCACTGGTGGGCGGCGCGATTGCCAGCGTGCTGTTCGGCGTAGCTTTGTTGGCAGCGGGGCAGAGTTCGACCTTTACCGGCACCATCGCCGGACAGGTCGTGCTCGAAGGTTTTCTGCAGGCGAAGATTCCCTGCTGGCAGCGGCGTCTGATCACCCGTGCGCTGGCCCTGATTCCCGCGCTGATCGGTGTGGTCTTGCTGGGTGACAGCTCGGTGGGGCAGATGCTGGTGCTCAGTCAGGTGGTGCTGAGTCTGCAACTGCCTTTTGCCCTGTGGCCGCTGATCCGGTTCACGAGTGACAAAAGTTTAATGGGGCCTTTCGTCAACGGGCGGCTGGTACAGATCGCGGCCTGGGGCCTGTTTGGTCTGATCTCTGCTGCCAACCTGACGCTGTTGTGGTTCTGGATCAGCTGAACTTAGGGTCTCGGGCGCGGCTCTCAATCCTGACATTCAGGTCCGTCGTGAAGGAATCCCGAGATGACAACGATCCAGACGCCGGAAAAGGGCAAGGTGTTCGAGACAGATTTGCCTGCTCGACTGGATCGATTGCCCTGGGGACGTTTTCACACGCTGCTGGTCATAGCGCTGGGCATCACCTGGCTGCTTGACGGCCTGGAAGTCACGCTGGCCGGCTCGGTCGCTGGCGCGTTGAAGGCCAGTCCGGTACTGAACCTCAGCAACAGCGAGATCGGTCTGGCAGGCGCCGCCTACATCGCCGGGGCGGTGCTGGGGGCCTTGTTCTTCGGCTGGCTGACCGACCGTCTGGGGCGGCGCAAGCTGTTCTTCATCACATTGGCGCTTTATATCAGCGCCACTTTCGCCACGGCATTCTCGTTCAGTGTCTGGAGCTTCATGCTGTTCCGGTTTTTGACCGGCATGGGCATCGGTGGTGAATACACCGCCATCAACTCGACCATTCAGGAGTTCACCCCGGCGCGTTATCGCGGCTGGGTGGACCTGACCATCAATGGCACCTTCTGGCTGGGCGCCGCATTGGGTGCGGTCGGCTCCATCGTGTTGCTGGACCCGCAGTGGGTCGGCGCCGAACTGGGCTGGAGGTTGTGCTTTGGCATCGGCGCAGTGCTTGGCCTGTTCATCATGCTGATGCGCCTGTGGCTGCCGGAGAGTCCGCGCTGGCTGATGATTCATGGCCGCTCGGAGGAAGCACGCAAGATCGTCGAGCAGATCGAAGCCGATATGCAGCGCCGCGGACATGTGCTGCCAGCCATCGAAGGCAAGCCGTTGCGATTGCATGCCCGCGACCACACGCCACTGGGCGAGATCTTCCACACGCTGTTCGTGTCGTTCCGTCAGCGCTCGCTGGTCGGCCTGACGTTGCTCACGGCTCAGGCGTTTTTCTATAACGCGATCTTCTTCACCTACGCGCTGGTGCTCACCGATTTCTATGATGTGCCCTCCGAGCGCGTCGGCTGGTACGTGCTGCCACTGGCACTGGGCAACTTTTGCGGGCCATTGTTGCTGGGTCGGCTGTTCGATGTGGTCGGACGGCGGATCATGATCAGCCTGACCTACGGACTGTCGGGCGTCCTGCTGGCGATCAGCGGCTATCTGTTTCAGCAGGGCCTGCTGGACGTCACCCAGCAGGCCATCGCCTGGATGGTGATTTTCTTCTTCGCGTCGGCCGCCGCCAGCTCGGCGTACCTGACCGTCGCCGAAACCTTCCCGCTGGAAATACGCGCGCTGGCGATTGCCGTGTTCTACGCCTTTGGCACGGGACTGGGCGGAATCATCGGGCCGACATTATTTGGTGAGCTGATCGAAACGCACGACCGCAGCAATGTGCTGATCGGTTATCTCATCGGGGCGGGGTTGATGCTGTTGGCGGCGTTCGTGCAGTCGATCTGGGGCACGGCGGCCGAACGCAAATCGCTGGAAGAAGTGGCGCGACCGCTGTCTCAGGCGAAGGATGACTAGCTGAAAACGCCCCGCAGGTCCATGACGGACGCCTTCAGGCCTTGGATCTGCTCGCTGACCGCCTGAGCCTCATTCGACCGTGAATTGTTCTGCAGGTAGGCGAGGTGGCCGGACATGTTGCGCGAAACGCGCTCAAGGTCGTCAGCGGTGCGCTGTACATAAGCCTGAATGTCTTTGAGCTGCTCGATGTGCACGAATGCATTCCTGTAGGTCGCATCCGAGCGCACTGATTGAAGAGGGTTTATCACACTGCTGACAGTCTATCGGCGCTGATGGCGGGTTGCTTTAGGCCAGGCGATAAATAAATCGATGCACCTAATCTTCGTCCTCATCGTCCTGCTCCGAATAGGAATCGAGCAGCTCTGCCAGCGCCAGGGTGCGTTTCAGTCCGCTCATGCTGGACATGATGTCGGCCACTGCTCGTGTCGCCGCAATCCTCGCGGCTTCGCGTTCGGCATCAGTGTTATTGGGCGTGGCATCCTGCGCCGCTTCAATAATCGACTGCTCAAAGGTATTCATGTAGCTCGCTCTTGGTATCCGGCAGACTGTGATACAGACAATGACCTATTGTTTCAAGAGCCATCAGTCCCCTTCGTACGGGAAGTCCTGCAAGGTCTGCGTCAGCGCGACTTCCTGCGGGCCCTGCAGGTCGTCAAGTGCCCAGCAGCCATTGGAGTTCTTGACCAGTCGCAGGCGCGACGTCTGACTCGCGGGCGCCTGTTGCGGCGCATCCTTGTAGCCCAGCAGGTAGGTCATCTCGACCACGGCCTGTTTGTCTTCGCTGGAGACCAGCTTCCATTCGATGGGTTTCTGTACGTCGCCGTCCTGCGCGTCGGTCCATGGATTGGCGGTAATGGCGCACTGATCCCCGCCGGGGCCCTGGCACGTCCAGTCTCGCTTCAACAGACCCAATAGCGGTTTGGACAGATAGTCCGCCGCGCCTTTGCCGTTGATGTAGAAGTCCTGATGTTTCTCATAGATCCATCGGCCCGTATCAGCCGGTGTGGTCGCCGGGCAGGCGGCATGCGCAGTGGAAGAGAGCAGACAGGCAAGGACGAGCGCAAGAGGTCGGGACATGTAGCGGACTCGCAGTGAGATAAGTTGATTGCAAGGTGATGACATCGCATTTGTAGTCCACACGGTCAAAAAAGCAATCGTTTTGTTCTATGCACGGGTTACGTTTGAGAACGTCAAGGAGGGTAATTTCCTTCAATACGCCCATGTTTCGGTCGGCTTACCTTGGCCCGGTCTTTCTGATCGTGGTCGAGGAGCTTTCATGAGCCTGTTCATTTCCATGGCCGCCTTTGCGCTGGCGTCGTCCATCACGCCGGGGCCGGTGAATATCGTTGCCCTGAGCACCGGGGCACATTATGGATTCTGGTCCGGCATGCGCCACGTGCTGGGCGCGACGCTGGGGTTCACCCTGTTGCTGGTGCTGATCGGTTTCGGCCTGCACGAAACCTTGCGCGAATGGCCGTTTCTGACCCGGATCATTCAATCGGCGGGCGTGGCGTTTCTGCTGTATATGGCTGTGCGGCTGGCGATGGACGACGGCCAACTGGCTGTGTCCGGGTCGGGGAAGGCTCCATCGATGCTGCACGGAGCGATCATGCAGTGGCTCAACCCCAAGGCGTGGCTGGCATCCATAGCAGGCATGGGCGTGTTCGTCGCCAATGGCGAGGCATTATTGATCGGCCAGTTTGCAGCGATCTATTTCGTCGTGTGTTACCTGTCTTTGGGCTGCTGGGCTTATGCGGGCAGCTTTTTGAGCCATTACCTGCGCAGTGCCAGAGGCGTACGGGTGTTCAACCGGCTCATGGCATTGATGCTGGCGGGGTGTGCCCTGTATCTGGTGGTCTGAACCCGGTGGCTCAGAAACGGTACTGCCCGGGCGTTGCAGCCAGGTGTTTTTTGAACTCGCGCTGGAAGTGCGCCTGATCGGCAAAGCCGGTTTCCAGCGCCACATCGGCGATCAGTCGGCCTTCACGCAACCGGTTGCGGGCGTGTTGAATGCGGCGATTAAGCAGGTAGGCGTGGGGTGTCATGTGATAACGCTGCTCGAACGCGCGAATCAGGTAGGAAGCCGATAAGTTGGCTGCTTCGCAGATATCGGACAGCCTGATGGCCTTGGTGAAGTGCTCGTTGATGTACTCGGCTGCGCGGGTCACTTTGGGTGAGCGCGGCTCGACGACGGTTGCTTCGCCGCCCAGCGTTTTGTGCATGAGGGCGAAGAATGACACGGCCGTGCAGTGCTTCTGCAGCGTATCGGCCTGCGTATCGATGAGGGTTTCATACAGCGCCGTCAGTGCGGCGAACAGCGCGGGGTCGCGACTGTGGGTCGGTGTCAGCGGTCGAAAGGCCGCGCCGGGTTCGTCCTGGACAGAACCCAGCCAGTCGCTGTCGACGTACAGCATCAGGTATGACCACGGCTGATCCTCGATTGGATTGCAGGCATGCACATCCCCCGGATTCATCAGCACCACGGTTCCCGCAGTCACACGCTGGGAGGTTTTTTCGTGCAGGTAGGTGCTTTGGCCGCGAGTGATCGCGCCAATCGAGAAAATGTCGTGGGAATGACGTGCGTAACACACCTTGCGACCGTCCTGAACCGAACGTGCTTCGATGAACGGCAAGCGCTCGTCACGCCAGAAGAACGGCGTACTGTCAGACGGGCTGAGAGGATGGGTGGTCATGCTGATGGCCCTTCGGCTTGATGTTCTTGTCTGCCGAGGGTAGCTGATTTGGGCCAGGCACGGCCATTGAACCGGATGAAGCGGGAACGACGCTGGGCCGCTCCCGTGCACCTGCTGCTTACTTCTTGACCGGTACGATATCGACGATCTGTCCGTTGACCTTCTGGAAACGCACGTACTTGTCGTTGATCTGTACCCACTCGCTTTCCTTGGCAGGCTCTTCCAGACCCTTGGCTTTCCAGTCCTTGATGCTGGAGTCGCTGCGGCGGTACTTCTCGGGCACGCGCGAACCCATTTCAAGCTCGTGGGTATTGTCCTTGGACTCGGCCACTTTCGGCTCGGGCGCATCGGCAGCGTGAACGGGCAGGGTGGCGACCGAGAAGCAGCCGAGCAGAGTCATGCAGGCGATCAACGATTTGCTTTTCATGTAAAGACTCCCAGTCTTTGTCGTAATGCGATGGCTTTATGCCTCGTAAAGACTGGGACCCTCAGCGGTGAAAATCATTCGATCAGGTTTTCCCGCATCAGCCTTTCAGGGCTTCGGCGATAGTGACGGACAGCGGTGTAGTTGGGCGGCCGATCAAACGGCTCAGCTGGCGGGTGTCGTCGAACAGCGCGCCCTTGGAGGCGGCAACGTCCGAGTCGGCAAACAGATGGGCATAGACCTCGGGCAAACCTGCCTTGACCAGCGCCGCTTCGAAGTCAGCTTGCGAAAGATTCACGTAAGGCACGTCCTTGCCGCTCTGTTTTGACAGTTCGGCGGCGAATTCGGACAAGGTGTAGGTCTCATCACCGGCCAGTTCGTAAACACGCCCTGACTGATCGTCTTTAGACGTCAGCACAATCGCAGCGGCCTGAGCGTAGTCAACACGCGCGGCCGAGCTGATACGGCCCTGGTCGGCGCTGCCGATGAATGCGTCATGAGCCAGTGCGCCGGGGATAGATGCGGCGTAGTTCTCGGTGTACCAGCCATTGCGCAACAGGGTGAACGGCAGGCCGCTGGCGCGCAGGTAGGCTTCGGTCTCGACATGTTCATCGGCCAGCCCCAGCGCCGAGGTGTCCGCACGCAGAACGCTGGTGTAGGCGAGCAATTTGACGCCAGCCTTTTTGGCAGCATCAATGGCGGCGCGGTGCTGGGGGAAGCGTTGCCCTATTTCGTTCGAGGAAATCAGCAGCACTTTGTCAGCGCCCGCGAATGCACTGTCCAGCGTCGCGGGTTGCGAATAATCGCCATGGCGGACATGCACGCCCAGCGCCGCGAGGTCAGCGGCCTTTTCCGGGCTGCGTACCGCCGCGACGATTTCGTTCGCAGGAACGGTTTCGAGCAGTTGTTCAATCACGAGGCGACCCAGTTGGCCGGTGGCAGCAGTGACAACGATCATGGAGAGTGTCCTTGTATTGGTTCGAAAGAAAGGCGAGCATAGCGACAGTGCTTACCTTTCGTAAGTACGTACGAAAAGGTAAGTGCCATGCACGATTCAGATACCCAAACCGCAGTCAGTGCTGGCGAGTCCCTGTTGGCGACTATCCGTCAGGGGCAAGTGCTGGCAAGTGACTGTCCGTCCCGCATCATCCTTAACCACGTGTGCGGCCGTTGGGGTGTGCTGGTGCTGATCGTGCTACGCGGTGGCATGCATCGCTTCAGTGAAGTGCGGCGCAAGATCGGCGGAGTCAGTGAAAAGATGCTTGCGCAGACCCTGCAACAGCTGGAACACGACGGGTTTGTCGATCGCAGGGCGCTGCCGGTAGTGCCGCCCCATGTCGAGTACAGGCTGACTGCGATGGGGGAGGAAGTGGCGTTGCAGGTCGAGACGCTGGCGGTCTGGGTCGAGACGAACCTGCCACGGATCATGCAGGCACGTGCTGCGTCGGAACGGGCCGATACGCACGCACAGGCCGAGCCTGCATGACGCTTCGCTGACAGAATTTTCATCCAGTGACAGTCAGGTCGGCCCCCTGCAATCACTACTTCTTGGTATGGTGCGCGCCGAAACATTCATTTACATGTTCCGTTGTATCGTGACTTTTACCGAGAAGCTGTAGAAATGCCCGAACCGATTCCTTTAAAGGACCATGAAAAAGAGACGCGACTGGTCAATCAGCGCCTGATTGCCTGCGCCATACTGGTCGCCGTACTGGCTGGCTCCCTGATCGCACGGATGTATTTCCTGCAGGTCACCGAATTCGAATACCACTCGACCATTTCCGAAAACAACCGGGTGCACGTGTTGCCGATCCCGCCCGAGCGCGGGCTGATCTACGACCGCAATGGTGAGGTCCTGGCCGACAACCGCCCCAGCTTCAACCTGACCCTGACCCGCGAGCGCGCCGGTGACTGGCACAAGGTCATCGATGAACTGATGACCCTGCTGGAACTGCCCGATGAAGACCGCATCCTGTTCGACAAGGAACTGAAACAGGTTCGTCATCCGTTCGAGCCTGCGACGCTGCTGTACGAATTGACCGAAGAGCAGATCGCCATTCTCGCCGTCAATCAGTACCTGCTGCCGGGCGTCGATGTCGCAGCGCAGTTCGTGCGTCACTATCCGCTGGGTGACCACTTTGCCCATTCCATTGGCTACGTCGGACGTATCAACGAGAAAGAAGCCTCGCAACTGGACAACGAGTATCGCGGCACGCAATCCATCGGCAAGACCGGGATCGAGCGGTTCTACGAGTCCGAACTGCATGGCCACGTAGGCTACGAAGAAGTCGAAACCAATGCCCAGGGCCGTGTGTTGCGCGTTCTGAAGCACACTGATCCGGTACCGGGCAAGAACATCACCCTGAGTCTCGACGTGCATCTGCAGGAGGCTGCCGAGAAAGCGCTGGGTGATCGTCGTGGTTCGGTGGTGGCGCTGGATCCCGAGACGGGCGAGGTGCTGGCGATGGTCAGCAAGCCCAGTTTCGACCCCAACCTGTTTGTGACGGGTATCAGCTTCAAGCAGTACGCCGCACTGCGGGATTCCATCGACCGGCCGCTGTTTAACCGCGTACTGCGCGGTCTGTATGCGCCGGGCTCGACGGTCAAGCCGGAAGTGGCGATTGCCGGGCTGGACAGCGGGGTGGTCAATGCCTCGACCAAGGTCTTCGACCCCGGTTATTTCCAGCTGCCGGACTTCGATCACAAGTACCGCAACTGGAACCACAGCGGCGACGGCTGGGTGGACATGGACACGGCGATCATGCGGTCCAACGACACCTATTTCTACACGTTGGCACACAAGCTGGGCATCGACCGTCTGCACGACTACATGACCATGTTCGGCATCGGCCAGAAGGTCTCGCTGGACATGTTCGAAGAGTCGGCGGGCCTGATGCCGTCCCGCGAATGGAAGCGTGCCACACGCCGTCAGGCCTGGTTCCCGGGCGAGACCGTGATTCTCGGTATCGGCCAGGGCTACATGCAGGTCACGCCGTTGCAACTGGCTCAGGCAACCTCGCTGATCGCCAGCAAAGGCGTCTGGCACCGTCCGCACCTGGCGATGGACGTGGGCCATGTGGCACCGGTGGACGAGCACCCGATGCCCAACATCGTGCTGCACGACCCGCGTGAGTGGGAGC
This sequence comes from Pseudomonas sp. fls2-241-TYG-175, assembly GCF_030209155.1. Lineage (NCBI taxonomy): Bacteria > Pseudomonadati > Pseudomonadota > Gammaproteobacteria > Pseudomonadales > Pseudomonadaceae > Pseudomonas > Pseudomonas sp. fls2-241-TYG-175. The sequence goes on from NZ_JARVSO010000037.1 coordinate 78,226, forward strand.
AGGTCAACGAAGGCATGCAGATGGTCATGCACGACCCGCGCGGTATTGCGCGCGATGCGGCCAAGGGTGCGCAATACCGCATTGCGGGCAAGAGCGGCACGGCCCAGGTCGTGGCGATCAAGCAGGGCGAGCGCTACAACCGCCTCAAAACGCTGGAGCGCAACCGGGACAACGCCCTGTTCGTCGGTTTCGCCCCGGCAGAGCATCCGAAAATCGTCGTCTCGGTGACCATCGAAAACGGCGAGGCGGGTGGTCGTGTGGCAGGCCCCGTAGTGCGTGAAATTCTCGACGCCTGGCTGCTCGACAACGACGGCAAGCTCAAACCGCAATACGCCGCACCGACCAAGCCTGCAGGCAATCCGCACGCCTGATCATGCCCAGGCCCCACTGATCGTGCCCATGCTCTGCGTGGGCATGCCTCCCGTGACGCTCCGCGTCACAAATGTCACAGACTGCGCATCCAATGAGCCTGGCACTTGGCTTCTAAGGCACTGGTGCGCCCAATCTGAACACCCCTCAGTTTCCCGGAACTGTCGAGAACGCAACAGGTCGACCACAACAGGCGTAGCAGAGCGCTGCGCAGTTTCTTCCAGTACGGAAGCTGAACCCTATTTGCCTCGACAAGGAACCCCGCATGTCCAAGACCATTGCCGACCATCTCGCGCAAACCCTCGCAGCGGCAGGTGTTTCTCACATCTGGGGCGTTTCCGGTGACAGCCTCAACGGCCTGACCGACAGCCTGGAACGCACCGATTCGATTCGCTGGATGCACACCCGCCATGAAGAAGTCGCCGCCTTCGCCGCAGGCGCTCAGGCTGCCAGCAGCGGCAAACTGGCGGTTTGCGCCGGCAGTTGCGGACCCGGCAACCTGCACCTGATCAATGGCCTGTACGACTGCCATCGCAACCGCGTCCCGGTTCTTGCCATTGCTGCCCACATCCCGTCCTCGGAAATCGGCCTGGACTATTTCCAGGAAACCCACCCGCAGGAGTTATTCAAGGAGTGCAGCCATTTCGTCGAACTGGTCAGCAACCCGGAGCAATTCCCGCGTGTGCTGGAGCGTGCGATGCGCGCCGCGATCAGCCAGAAGGGCGTGGCGGTGATCGTGTTGCCGGGTGACGTGGCGCTGAGCGCAGCGCCCGACGTTCCGGTCAAATGGGTTGAACCCACGCCACCGACTGTCGTTCCCGCTGAAAACGATCTGCAGGCCATGGTCGAGCTGCTCAATGACTCCAAGGCCACGACGCTGCTGTGCGGCGCTGGCTGCGCGGGCGCCCACGAACAGGTCGTTGCGCTGGCCGAAAAGCTCGGCGCGCCCATCGTGCATGCCCTGCGCGGCAAACAGCATGTCGAGTACGACAACCCGTTCGACGTCGGCATGACCGGGCTGATCGGCTTCAGCTCCGGCTACCACGCCATGCTGTCCTGCGACACGCTGGTAATCCTTGGCAGCAGCTTTCCGTACCGAAACTTCTATCCCGAGAAAGCCAACGTCATCCAGATCGACCTGGACCCGACCCAACTCGGCCGTCGCACTCCGGTAACGCTGGGGCTGACCGGCGGCGTGCGGGAAACCCTCGACGCGCTGCTGCCCAAACTCAAGCCGCACTCGGACCGCCGTTTCCTCGACAAGGCCCTCAAGCACTACGCCAAGGCCCGCGAAGAACTGGACGAACTGGCTACGCCGACGCCTGCCGACACGCCGATCCACCCGCAGTACCTCACGCGCCTGATCGACGAACAGGCCGACGCAGACGCCATCTTCACCGTTGACGTCGGCACGCCGACACTGTGGGCGGCGCGCTACCTGCACATGAACGGCCAGCGCAGCCTGCTAGGCTCGTTCAACCACGGCTCCATGGCCAACGCACTGCCCCAGGCACTGGGCGCCAAGGCCGAACACCCGGATCGTCAGGTTGTGGCGCTGTGCGGCGACGGTGGGCTGTCCATGCTGATGGGTGACCTGCTGAGCATTCGTCAATTGAACCTGCCGATCAAAATGGTCGTGTTCAACAACAGCTCATTGGGCTTCGTCGACATGGAAATGAAAGCCGCTGGCTACGTGCCCCACGGCACCGATTTCCACGAAACCAACTTCGCCGGTGTGGCGCTGGGCGCCGGTATTCTGGGCATACGCGTACAAAGTGCCGAAGAACTGCCCGGTGCCTTGCGTAAAGCCTTCGACCATCCCGGCCCGGTGCTGATCGACGTCGTGACCGCCAAGCAGGAGCTGGGCATCCCGCCAAAAATCAAACTTGCCCAGGCCAAAGGTTTCAGCCTGTACATGATGCGCGCCGTGTTCAGCGGCCGTGGCAGCGAAGTACTGGAACTGGCCAAAACCAACCTGCGTTAATCACACAAGGGCAGGGGCTCGTCAGGCCGGTCGGCGGGGTGATTGACCCCGTCACTGGTCTGCACCGGCCCCAGATCGAACGGGTTCACACCTTCCAGGCACGCGACGTTGTAGCCAAACTCATGCGGATTGGAGCGTCGCCGATGGTGCGTATAAACCCCGCACCGGCCGCAGAAATAATGCTCGGCCGTGCGGCTGTTGAACTGATACAGCTTCAGCATCTTCTGGCCGTGAATCACGCGAATACCATCTTCCGCCACCGTCGCCACGATAGCCCCACGCCGTCGACACAACGAACAATCGCAGCGTCTGGGGTCTACAATGCCGTCTGGCAAATCCAGTTTCAATACGACTGCTCCGCAGTGGCAGGATGCGAGATGGATGGGTTTGATCTCGGTTGGGCCGACTGATTTGATCATGGGGGATCCCTCCTTGTTGTTTATTGAGGTTACCCCGCGAGCATCGTTTTACTGACACCTTTGGTCAGGCAAATGACCCGTCGACGCCGATCAGGTACTGCGCCAATCATTCAGGGAATGTGATCACCTCCTTGGCGACACCGGCCCGTAGGAGCGGACTTGTCCGCGAAAAGGCCCGTAGCGCTATTCGCGGACAAGTCCGCTCCCACGAAATCATGCTCCTCAGGAGGGCAGGTTGTTCGATAAGACGCGGACGGCGATTTGATCCTCGAGCTGCCACTCAGCACACCCATACAATCCCCGCGCCCCACATTCGTGCCTACTGACGTCAAAGCCTCGCCTCGCAGGCACTTTGATCATCAGCCCACGGAATCCTTCTCATGAATCGCAACGACCTGCGCCGCGTCGACCTCAATCTGCTGGTGATTTTTGAAGCGTTGATGTTCGAGCGCAATCTCACGCGTGTGGCGGAAAAACTGTTTATCGGTCAGCCCGCGGTGAGTGCGGCGCTGGGGCGGTTGCGTGATCTGTTTGATGACCAGTTGCTGCTGCGCAACGGGCGGGCGATGGAGCCGACTGTGCGGGCGCTGGACATTCTCAAGGAGATACGCCCGGCGCTGGACACCATTTCAGGGGCGGTGAGTCGGGCCAAGGAGTTCGACCCCTCGACCAGTAACGATGTGTTCCGCATCGGCCTGTCCGATGATGCGGAGTTTGGCTTGCTGCCGCCGCTGCTTTCGCGTCTGCGGGAAGAGGCGCCAGGCATCATTGTGGTGATTCGTCGGGCCAACTATCTGTTGCTGCCTGCGCTGCTAGCCTCTGGGGAGATTTCGGTCGGGGTCAGTTACACCGTCGATCTGCCGGCCAATGCCAAGCGCAAGAAGCTGCGGGACATCGGTTGCAAGGTCATCCGGGGCGACGCGCGACCGGAGCCGTTGACGCTGGACGAGTACTGCGAACGGCAGCACGCGATGGTGTCGTTCTCCGGCGATCTGAGCGGCAATATCGATCTGGACCTTGCTCGCGTCGGACGCGCGCGCAAGGTGGTGCTGGCGGTGCCCCAGTTCAATGGGTTGCGGGCGTTGCTGGCCGGTACCGAGTTGATCGCCACGGTGCCGGACTACGCTGCGTGTGCGCTGATCGAAGGCTGTCAGTTGCGCGCTGAAGAGCCGCCGTTTCCGATCGTGCCCGCCGAGCTGTCGATGGTGTGGAGCGGGGTGCATGACAACGACCCGGCCGAGCGCTGGTTGCGTGGGCGTATTGCCGAGTACATGGCAGGGCCGCTGGACATCAAGACGCCGCAGTAAGGCAGGCAAAAACAAAGACAGCACATACGTTCAATTTCTGACGCTGGTTTGACGGCAGTATCGTCGACATCCTGAGCCGTACAGATTCGACTGGCCAGGATCCGAATTCAATTTCTGTTTCTGGAGCCTCTGGCCATGTCCGAACCCATCCGTCTTGATACCGAAGCTCGTGTCGTCGGCAGTGCGGTCTTCAATGAAGTCGTCACCCTGGTGATCAAGCACCGGGTCAAGACCGGGCAGGAGAGTGCCTACGAGAGCTGGCTGCGTCGCATCGTGACCATTGCCAGCGGTAAACCCGGTCACTTGGGCGTCGATGTGATCCGCGCCAAGGAGGGCGGACTGCAGATGTTCACCAGCGTGCTGCGTTTTCATTCGACGCAGGCCATGCAGGACTGGCTGGACTCCGATGAACGGAAAAAGCTGGTGCAGGAGGCCGAGCCGATGCTTGCCGATGGCGACCAGACGCTGGTCAATCCGCATAACGAATTCTGGTTCACCCCGACTACCGAAGAAGGCAGCCCGCCGCCGCGCTGGAAGCAGGCGTGCGTGTCGTTCATGGTCATTCTGCCGCTGACGCTGTTCGTGCCGCTGTTCTGGGGACCGATTTTTGCCCGCGTATCGTGGCTGTCCAGCTACTTCGTCAGCACTGCGCTGGTAACCATCACCATCGTGCTGCTGGTGGTGTACCTGATGATGCCGGCCGCGACCCGCCTGATGGCGCCGTGGCTCAACGCGTCCGCGAAAAAATCACAAGGGAAGTGATCCGATGACAGACGACAAAACCGATCTGCAACGGCGCCGTTTCATTGCCAAAGGCTCTTTGTTGAGCGCGGCTGCGGCAATTCTTCCTTCTCTGTCTTTCTCCGGCCTCGCCGGTGCCTCTCAATCTTCCGCCAAAGGTGTAGCGATGAATGTCGAACTGATTCTGTTCAATGGTCAATTCCATACGGTTGACCGCGAAAAGCCCAAAGCCAGTGCTGTGGCGATCAGCGGTGGCCGGTTTGTTGCGGTGGGCAGTGATGCTGAAGTCATGGCCATGCGCGGCAGTGCGACACAGGTGATCGACCTCAAGCAGCGCACGGTGATCCCGGGCCTCAACGACTCTCACCTGCACCTGATTCGTGGCGGTCTCAACTACAACCTCGAACTGCGTTGGGAAGGCGTGCCCTCCGTGGTAGACGCGCTGCGCATGCTCAAGGACCAGGCTGATCGCACGCCGACGCCGCAATGGGTGCGTGTGGTGGGCGGCTGGAACGAATTCCAGTTCGCCGAAAAACGCATGCCGACGCTTGAGGAACTGAACCAGGCCGCGCCCGATACGCCGGTGTTTGTCCTGCACTTGTATGACCGCGCGTTGCTAAACCGCGCTGCGTTGCGCGTTGCAGGTTATACCCGCGACACGCCGAACCCGCCGGGTGGCGAGATCGTGCGTGATTCGCAAGGCAATCCGACCGGCATGCTGGTGGCCAAGCCCAACGCGATGATTCTGTACTCGACGCTGGCCAAGGGGCCGAAGCTGCCGCTGGAATATCAGGTCAACTCGACGCGGCAGTTCATGCGTGAACTCAACCGTCTGGGCCTGACCAGCGCCATCGACGCCGGTGGTGGTTTCCAGAACTACCCCGATGATTACGCCGTCATCGAGCAACTGGCGCGTGAAAAACAGCTGACCGTGCGTATTGCCTACAACCTGTTCACCCAGAAGCCCAAGGAAGAGCTGGCCGACTTCAAGAACTGGACCAGCAGCGTCAAGCTGCATCAGGGCGATGACTTCCTGCGGCACAACGGGGCAGGGGAGATGCTGACCTTCTCGGCTGCCGACTTCGAAGACTTCCTCGAACCTCGCCCGGACCTGCCGCCTGGCATGGAAGGCGATCTGGAGCCTGTGGTGCGGCATCTGGTCGAGCATCGCTGGCCGTTCCGTCTGCACGCCACCTACGACGAGTCCATCAGCCGCATGCTGGACGTGTTCGAGAAGGTCAACCGCGATATCCCGTTCAATGGTCTGCCGTGGTTCTTCGACCACTGCGAAACCATTACGCCGAAGAACATTGAGCGTGTTCGTGCGCTGGGCGGCGGTATCGCGATTCAGGACCGCATGGCATTCCAGGGCGAGTATTTCGTGGAGCGCTACGGCGCCAAGGCTGCCGAAATGACGCCGCCGATCAAGCGCATGCTGTCCGAGGGCGTGCCAGTCGGCGCGGGCACCGATGCCACGCGGGTGTCCAGCTACAACCCGTGGACTTCGCTGTACTGGATGGTCAGCGGTCGCACGGTCGGCGGTCTGGAGCTCTACCCCGAAGGGCTGCCACGCGAGACAGCGCTGGAACTGTTCACCCACGGCAGCGCCTGGTTCTCGTCGGAACAGGGCAAGAAAGGCCAGATCAAGGTCGGGCAACTGGCCGACGTAGTGGCGCTTTCTGCGGACTACTTCAGCGTCGAGCCGGAAGCCATCAAATGGATCGAATCGGTGCTGACCGTGGTTGACGGCAAGGTCGTATACGGCAGCGGCGATTTCGAAACCCTCGCGCCGCCAACCCTGCCGGTGTTGCCGGACTGGTCGCCGGTGGCCAAGGTTCCGGGTCACTGGCGTCCGACTTCGCCGATGGTCGCCCAAGTGCATCAGTGCAGCGGCCCTTGCGCCGTGCACTCCCACAGCCATGAGCGCGCGCGACTTTCCAATGCGCCGGTCAGCGATTTCCAGGGTTTCTGGGGCGCATTCGGCTGTTCCTGCTTCGCTTTCTGATCGGATTACCCAGGACGCACGGGGCCGCCGCGCCCCGTGCCATTAGCGACAACCTTAAAGGAGTCAACCATGAGCACCGCAACCCCTTACAACCGTTTGAACAAAGACGACGCCGCCGTTTTGCTGGTCGATCATCAGACCGGTCTGATCTCGCTGGTGCAGGATTTCTCGCCCAACGAATTCAAGAACAACGTACTGGCACTGGGCGATCTGGCCAAGTTCTTCGACCTGCCGACCATCCTGACCACCAGCTTTGAGTCCGGCCCGAACGGTCCGCTGGTGCCTGAGCTGAAGGAGATGTTCCCGGACGCGCCTTACATCCCGCGTCCAGGCCAGATCAACGCCTGGGACAACGATGATTTCGTCGCAGCGGTCAAGGCGACCGGCCGCAAGCAATTGATCATTGCCGGTGTCGTGACCGACGTCTGCGTAGCGTTCCCGACCCTGTGTGCGCTGGCTGAAGGCTTCGAAGTGTTTGTGGTGACCGATGCTTCCGGCACCTTTAACGAAACCGTTCAGAAAGCGGCCTGGGCACGCATGAGCGCGGCCGGCGCACAACTGGTCAACTGGTTCTCGGTGGCCTGCGAGTTGCAGATTGACTGGCGCAACGACATGGAAGGCCTGGCCAACCTGCTGTCCCAGCGTATCCCGAACTACCGCAACCTGATGAACAGCTACAGCGCTTTTACCGCCAAATAACCTGCGGTTCCAGGCGGCACAGTGACTATACGGTCACTGTGCCGTTTTTTTTTGCCTTGTCGGACAATTATGTAGTGCGTGAAAATAATCACTACATAATGATTGACGACCCCGGTTTCCTTTTGCATTATGCAGCTGTCTCCCTGATCGGGAGCGCCGCAAAGATGTATTGAACAGGCTCGGCAAGCCGTCGAGATGTTCCCGGATGTAGGCTGCCCACAAGGCAGATTGATGAAGCTGAACTGGCATGATCGTCCTGATGAGCAGGCGAGAGGCTGGCGAAACGTTCTCATGAAGCTTGTGGTTGATCGTTCGATGATCATCAGGCCTTTGGGTTTCGCGACTTCTTCTCTCTTCGATGACGCTGCCATGTAGCGGCTTTACATCAAGGCTACCTGCAATTCCTTGAGGGCTGGATCTGCATTCGACGAACACTCCATCGTGTTTCGTGCATGAATCGTCTGGCACATGAACTTGATGTATCAACCATTGAACTGCTTACGAGCGAAGGAGCATCAACATGAACATGAACAATCAACCGAACATTGATGAACTGGCTCGTCTGTTTGCCGCCCGCAAAGATACGCTGGATAACCACATTGCATGGATTACCGATTCCGGCGAAGTTCATGTGGACCCCATGACGCCGCACACTCAGGAAGATGAGTTCCGCGACGCTCATCCCGAGTTGCGCGCCGCGCTGGGCATGTTCCGCCGGGGTCTGGGCTACGTCGGCAAGAAGGCGGCCGCTGACCGGTCCTACATGGAAAGCACGCTGCAGGCGCTGAAGAACGAGTGGCAGAACAGCCGCCGTCAGGCGCACAGTCGGGTGGCCTGAAACGATTGAAGTTTCGAACGGGAAGTTTTACCGGTAAACGTTGCCAACTGAAGAACAGGTCCGCTTCCTTGTCAGGCAGGGTGGCGGACTTGTCGCTGATCAGCCAATTAACTAACGACGCTTTGACAGGGAACATTTCGTTCAACTGAAAGAGTGTTCTTCTCCACGTTGTACATCCCCAATCCTTGTCTAACTTCCTTGCGAGGTGGTTGCTGCCGGTCGCGATTGTCGTCGGTTTTTTGCGTTTATCGCTTCCTCGCCGTTTTTTCACGGTCCAGACACGTTGCAGCAGCGGAGCCTGCCAATTTCCGGTGTTTCCAGCAGTCTCTTTGTACCAGCCCGGCTAACTGCCTGTTTCAAATCTGAAAAAAAATCTTGTCTTATTGTTGTACAAAGCGACATCACTGGTATAGATTTTTACCACGAGTCAGCGTGTTTGGCGCTGTTTTTGCCGGTTTCGGTATAGACCACACCGCTGACTCTACTGATTTTCTTCACCCGCTGGCGTCCTTGCCAACGGTCCTGCAAGAGGCTGACGATGGTTGCGCCGAGATGGTTATTGATCGTGGTGCTGCTGCTCAGTGGCAGTGTTCAGGCCAGTTGGCGTGAAGCGCTGCCGAATGCTCAGGTCGTCGGTTCCGGCGAGCTCACCCTGTTCGGGTTCCGGATCTATACCGCCAGACTTCTGAGTCCCGCCACGCCTTTCACAGTCAATTCGCCCATGGCGCTTGAACTGACTTACCACCGCGACATCGACCGGCAAGATCTGGTCGACGCCAGCATCGATGAAATCAAGCGCATTTCCGGAAAGTCTGTCACGGCCGAGCAATTGGAAGCCTGGCGGCAGCAGATGAGTCAGGCGTTTGTCGATGTCCAGCCCGGCATGAAAATTACCGGTGTCTATCTGCCTGGACGCGAGGCGCGGTTCTACGTGGGCGAGAAGCTTCAGCACGTTGTGCCGGACAGTGCGTTCGCCAAAGCGTTCTTCGACATCTGGCTCGACCCGAAAACCCGCAATCCGGAACTCCGGGAACGTTTGCTGGGCAAGGCGCAATCTTGAGAATTCATGGAGGGCTCATGCTCAGAAAATGGTTAGTGTTGTTGTGCCTCGGTTCAGTCCTCGCGGGCTGTGGCGGCGTTCCGGTCACCCGATACAGCCAGGAAACGCCGAAGCTTGATCTTCGTGAATATTTCACCGGTCGCACGGAAGCCTGGGGCATGTTTCAGAAACGCTCGGGCGAGGTCACCAAGCGCTTTCACGTGATCATCAATGGCCACAGTGAAGGCGAAGTGCTCGTGATGCATGAGGCGTTCAGCTACAGCGATGGCACGACGCAGGTTCGCGAATGGCGCCTGCGTCCGGACGGGCCGGGGCGCTGGACGGGTACGGCGGGTGATGTAGTGGGGGTTGCCAGCGGCGAGGTGTCCGGCAACAGCTTTCATTGGCGCTACGTGCTGAGACTGCCGGTGGACGGCACCGAGTATGACGTGAGCCTGGATGACTGGATGTACCTGATCGACAAGCAGACCATGGCCAATCGTTCATCCATGACGAAGCTGGGCGTGGAAGTCGGTCAGATCACTCTGTTCTTCCGCAAGCAGGATATGCCGAAATAATCGTGAACCGGCGTTAACCGCCGGTCATGTTCATGAAGCGCACCACCTGTACACCATCGTCATGGGTGAAGTTGTGGCTCCACGGCTTGATCTGCATAGCATCGATGATTACCTTTTCCAGCTTGTGCGGCTGACCCGGATTGGCTCTTAACACTGACTTCAGGTCAACCGAGTGCTCGTTGCCCAGGCACAGCAGCAAACGACCTTCAACCGTCAAACGAACCCGATTGCAGGTGCCGCAGAAGTTGTGGCTGTGCGGAGAGATAAAGCCGATACGAATGCCCGGCGCCTCGGCCAGTCGCCAGTAGCGTGACGGGCCTTGCGTCGAGTCTGTGGAAGGCACCAGCGTGTAGCGTTCGGCAATGCGTTCACGCACCTGATCGCTGGAGCAGAAGGATTCAGCGCGGCTGTGCTCGCTGATGATACCCAGCGGCATTTCTTCGATGAACGACACATCCAGATTGCGATCGATGGCGAAGGCCAACAGATCGTTGACCTCATGATCGTTGCGACCCTGCATCACTACACAGTTGAGTTTGGTGTGGGTGAAACCGGCGGCGTTCGCTGCATCGATACCGGCGATGACGTTGTTCAGGTCGCCGGTCCGGGTCAACTCACGAAAACGGGCCGGGTCCAGGCTGTCGAGGCTGATATTCAAACGCGTAACGCCCGCGTCGAACAGCGGCTTGGCCAGTTTGTCGAGCTGCGAGCCATTGGTGGTCATGCACAGTTCGCGCAAGCCGGGCAGGGCAGCGATGCGCTCGCACAGGCCCACCACACCGGCGCGTACCAGCGGCTCTCCACCGGTCAGACGAATCTTGCGCGTTCCCAGCGCAACAAAGCGCTCGGCCACCTGAAGGATTTCTTCCAGCGAAAGGATCTGTTGCCGAGGCAGAAACGTCATCTCTTCGGCCATGCAATACACGCAACGGAAATCGCACCGGTCGGTCACCGACATGCGCAGATAATCGACTTTGCGGGCAAAGCGGTCCATCAGGACGGGTTCTGACATTTAACCTTCTTACTTGATCGATCAATGAAGTGGCTGCCCGATTTGGACGCCACTGCACGGAAGGAGTTTGATTTTTCGAGCGTGCCGTACAGACCCATAGTAGCCACAGGTCCCGATTATTGCACTGCTATTGAACTGGCTTCATGCCAGCAACGCTACCGAGTCGAAATGCCGCAGTCCAATCGCTTGTTCCAATGGCCTGATCGACTTGATCTATGGCATCCCCCGTGTCCTTTATTCCGGGGCAATACTGGCCTTGGAACTGCGCTCGTAGCGCTCCAGCAGTGGCTGGATACTGATGCCGTGTACCAGAATGCTCAGCGCCACGACTGACAGCGTCATGCCGATAACCAGATGGCCTACATCTTCAGCCAGGCCGTGGGACAGGGCAAAACAGAGGTAATACAGGCTGCCGATGCCGCGGATCCCGAACCAGCCGACCAGCGCTTTCTGTCGTTTATTGAGCAGGCGTTTGCTGATCAGCAACCAGACACTCACAGGCCGGATGATGCAAAACAGCGCCAGCCCCAGACCGATGGCGCGCCAGTCCCAGTAAATGGCCAGCGCTGCGCCCAGCAGGGTGATCAGCAGCACTTCCATGGCCCGCTCGACGAGACTGCCGAACGCCAGCATGTCGCCCATCATGACGCCTGCAGCCAGTTGTGAGTCGCTCAGTTCCTCGGCTTCAGCCACCGTGCCTTTCTCGATCGAACCGGTCATGTGCCCGAGCACCGGTTGCGCGACGTGTTCGGAAGGCACCTCCGAGCGAGTGATGCGCGCTTCTGCCTGACGCAAGCCAACCCCGGCCGCGAACACCGAGAGAAAACCGAAGGCGTTCACGCTTTGTGCGACCACGTAGGACAACGCGATAAGGGCCAGCGCCAGATAGTCGTTGGGCGAGGAGGTGCTGTCCGAATTTCTGATGCGCAGAAAAATCATCAAATGCCCGACGCCACGACCCATTCCGTAACCAATCAGCAAGCCGGCAGGGACGGCCCATATCAGGTGCTTGAAGAACCACAGTTGCACCCAGTCTGCCGTGCTCTCGCCAGAGCTCAGGTACAGCAGCGCGAAGATCACGAACGGGAACGCCGTGCCATCGTTCAGCCCCGCCTCGCCGGACAACCCAAAGCGCAGGCGATCCTGGTCCTGAGCATTATTGACCTGCACCATCCCGGCCAGTACCGGGTCAGTCGGCGACAGCACCGCGCCCAGCAGCAACGCGATCCCCCACGTCAGGCCGAACAGGTAATGGGCCGCGATGGAAACACCGGCAATGGACGCCAGCATCACCGGACCTGCGAGCCAATACGCCGAATGCCAAGCCTTGCCGCGCAACGGCAGGCGTAATTTGATGCCGGTGCTGAACAACGAAAACAGCACCGCGGCTTCGGTGAGGCGTTCCAGCCATTCGTAGGACTCCTTGAAGTCCAGATCCAGAACGCCAAGCCCCATGGGGCCAATGCCGAAGCCAAACGCCAGGCACACCGCCGAGGTGGTGACCGGCATCCAGCGCAAATAGGAAGACGTTAATGCCAACAGCATCAACAGCGCGCCAAGCACGCTCATGCAGACAATGAAACTCATAATGGAAGGTTCGCCGTGAAAGCGCCTTGAAAAGAGGGCGTAACCTTGGGACTGCACTCAGGGGAAATAAGTTGAAATAATTTGTCCACGGATGGATGAGCGTGCTTTTCGCTGATCAGATCACTCTGATCGTTCCCACTTTTGCGCTCATCGTTATACACACGTCAGCCTCAACACTGATCGTGCCCATCGCTCCGCGTGGGCATGCCTCCCGTGACGCTC
>NZ_JARVSO010000010.1:0-82271 GCF_030209155.1 Pseudomonas sp. fls2-241-TYG-175
CATGCCCACGCGGAGCGATGGGCACGATCAGTGTTGAGGCGGACTTGTGTATAACGCCGAGCGCAGAGCGCAGAGCGTAGGCACGATCAGTGTCGAGGCGGACTTATGTATAACGATTGATCGTTCCCATGCTCCGCGTGGGAATGCCTCTCAGGACGCTCTGCGTCCCGGCGGGCTATCAGAAGAACACTTTCACCAGCAGGCTCGCGGTGTTCTGGTCGGTGTCGAACGAGCCGGTGTCCTTGATGCCGTATTTGTTGGTCCAGTAGTCATACTCGATACCGACGTACAACTGCCGCTCCGGGTAGTTGAGTGCCTTGCCCAGGTCGTATTTGATCTGTGGGTTGAAGTGCAGGTTGGAGTGGTAAGTGCCGCGCGACGTCTCGTCATTATCGACCACCCAGTCCATGAAGCCGTCGATCAACACATCCGATTTGCCCACTGGAATGGTGTACGACCACACCGGCGTGATCTGCCATACGCCATCGCCCGGACGATTGCCTTCGGTGTGGCGCTGGTAGAAGTTGAGCTGGAAATAATCGAAGCCCGGGATCTTCAGGTCGAACGCAGGACCGATCAGGTAGGACTCGTTATCGCCTTCACCGAACTCGTAAGTGGCTGCCAGCAGCACATCGGTGATAGGTCCGAACTCGAACTTCTGTCCGAAGATCTTGCCCATCGACAGGCGCGGAGAGATCTCGCCGTAGTAGGTGTTATCGCCCGCGTTCGCATCTTTCTTGCCGTTGTAGAAGATCTTGTCGACGAATAGAAAGTTGTCGCCGTATTTCCAGCTGTCCGCATGTTCAAAGGTGAAGGTCTGTTGTATCTCAGGGTTGACGGTAAAGTCCCGTCCATTCAGATAGGTCAGGCTGTTGCTCTGCCACTGAAAGATATCCCCGGCCATGGCGGGTGCAGCGGCCAGCAGACTGCTGGCCAGTAACACGCTGGAAAGTGTGCGATTCATTCGGTGTATCCCTTGAGTAAGATCATGATCGAGCAGACCGGCGCTCTGAATGGCACCTTGTCCGGGGGTGTAATAATTTGTCTGTTTGGTCAACTTCCACTAGTTAGCAAGAGCTGCGCCAATCGCCGAAAAAAAGCCGACGTAATACGAAAACCGCCACATTAATGTCGGTTTTGGTCGTTTTCTGGAATTCCAGACGCTGGAATGCACAGCCTGCTGGCAGGGATGTGCAATCGACTTGGATAAAGCAGGCCATTATCGGTCTGTTTTGCAGCGGCGGCGGAGGATACTGGCTCGCGCCATCCCGCTCAAGTGCTCCAGCGCAGGGCGGCTGGAGCGAAAACGGGGCGGCCGTCGCGCAGAGGGCCGCCCGAGTGAATCAATCCAGCTTCGCACCCTGATCGATCCAGGCGCCGACCAGGTCGCGCTCCTGTTGGGTCATCTGCGTGATGTTGCCCAGCGGCATGATTGGTGAGCTGACGGCCTGGGCCTTGATTCGTTGCGCCTGCTGCTGAATCTGCTGCGGCGTATCGAACATCACCCCGGCAGGTGCGACGCTGAACAACTGGCTGGTGGGGCTGGCCGAGTGGCAGACAGTGCAGCGTTGCCGGATCACGTCGTGGACCTGACTGAAACCTGCACCCGCAACCTTGGCTGGTTCCGGCTGGGCAGGTGCTGCGACCGGTTCCGGCGGCTTCTCATCGGCGCGATGCCCACCCACGGCCGTTCCGGGCAACGGTTGGTAGACAATCTTCGTCGCCTGCGGCGGTTGCGCGGGGCCGGTGACGTACGCCAGGCAAAGCATGCCCAGCGCGGCCACCGGCAGTGTCCAGGCGAAGCGATGGCTGTCATGGCGGGTATTGAAATAATGGCGTACCAGCACCGCCAGCAGGGCGATGCCCGCCAGGATCAGCCAGTTGTATTCGCTGCCGTAAGTGCTCGGGAAGTGATTGCTGATCATGATGAACAGCACGGGCAGGGTGAAGTAATTATTGTGCCGTGAGCGCAGCAGCCCCTTGGCCGGCAGGCTCGGGTCCGGCGTGCGGTTTTCGGCGATGGCGGCGACCAGCGCACGTTGCGCCGGCATGATGATGCGGAATACGTTGCCGACCATGATGGTGCCCATGATCGCCCCGACATGCAGGTACGCGCCGCGGCCGCTGAACACCTTGCTGAACCCGTAGGCTGCCGCGACCAGCAGAATGAACAGGATCAGGCCCAGCAGGGCAGGGCGTTTGCCCAGCGCCGAGTCGCACAGAAAACTGTAGATGAACCAGCCGACGAACAACGAACCCAGCCCGATGTGCACGCCTTCCGCGCCCGACAGGCTGCTGCCCGGTGCCAGCAGGTACAACGTCGGGTTGGCATAAAACACCACGCACAACAGGGCCACGCCCGACAGCCAGGTCGAATAGGCTTCCCATTTGAACCAGTGCAGGTTCTCCGGCATGGTCGTCGGGGCGAGCTTGTATTTTTCCAGGTGATAGATGCCGCCACCATGGATGGCCCACAGATCACCCGAAAGCCCGTCGCGCGGGTTCTTGCGGTTGAGGTTGTTTTCCAGCCAGACGAAGTAGAACGATGCGCCGATCCAGGCAACGCCCACAATCATGTGAATCCAGCGTATGCCCAGATTCAGCCATTCCATCAAATGTGCAGCCACGGTGCTTACCTAAATACCTGTCACCACTTCACGGGTGCTCAGGCCCTTCCTGGGAGTCGGGATCGAGCACCAGCAACTGGTGCTCTGCAAAGTAATGCTCATCGCAGTTATTGCCGGTTCCACTGCGATCAACCACCAGGAAATCATCCCGCTTTTCGATCGTCAGCACCGGATGGTGCCAGACGCCGCGATGGTAATTGATACCCTGCCTGCCGTTGGAGACGAAGGCACGGGTCAGCTCTGATTCAGGTGCATCGCCAAGTGGCGCGACCACGATCAGAAAAGGGTTGCCGAGCAGCGGTATGAACGCCTGACTGCCCTGCGGATGACGCTCCAGCATGGTGATGGTCAACGGCATCGGCAGCGCCTCGGCGCGGAAGATGCTGATGATCGCCTTGTCGTCCGGCTGCGCGGTCTCAACCTCCGCCAGACGATGAAAGCGCATGGTCGAACCGTTGTTGATCATGAAGTGATCGCTGCCATCGGTCTCGATCACGTCACCGAACGGCGCGAAGGCTTCCTTGGTCAACGGCTCGATTATCAGTTTGCGCATGCGGGTTCTTCTGTTCTCAATGTGATGACCGTTTCCACGCTCTGCGTGATAACACCGCTTCATAATGTGACGCAGAGCGTCACCGCCTGAATGCACACGCCAGGTGCACACGTCTTGCTGCAACCGCCTCCCACGAGGTATGCATTCAGTCGGGCACTCTCTCAACGCTGAAGCTTACCGCGACACTTTGCCCAGCAACCGCAACCGGCTGACGCCGCCATCCGGGAACACGTTCAGGCGGATGTGGGTGATCGGTCCGATGGCTTTGACCTGCTCGGCAAACTCGTGCTCGGCGTGCATGGTCAGTTTCTGGCTGGGCAGCAGTTCGCGCCAGAACAGGCTCTGGGTTTCGATCTGGCTATCGGTTCCGCCTTTCACGAACGCACCCTGGATCGAGCAGCTGTCCGGGTAGTTGCCTTTGAAGTGCAGGGTGTCGACGATGACTTTCTCGACTTCGCCCGGATGCCCCAGCGCCACGATCACCCAGTCATTGCCCGGCGTGCGGCGGCGGGCGGTTTCCCAGCCGTCACCCATGTTCACGCCACGGCCCGGATTGAGAATGTTGCTCATGCTGCCGTAGTGCTCGTCCGAGCAGGCAATCGAACGACCGCCATTGAGCGCTGCCACCAGATCGATCTGCTCGCCATCACCCACTGTGGTCCAGTCGCGATGCGGCACGCCATGCACGCGCAGGCGTGCAACGCCGCCGTCCGGGTAGATGTTGAAGCGCAAGTGGCTGAACGGCTGGTCGTGGCTGATTTCGTGGTAGTGATGACTGTTGCCTTTCAGCTCCACTGACGGCAGCACTTCGGTCCATGCCGTGTTTTCGTCCGGCTCACCCGAGGCCAGAAAGCAGGCTTCCAGCGAGGCGGACGGCGGGAAGTTGCCGGTGAAGAACGAGGTATCGATGTCCACGCCCTTGATGGTGCCCGCCACGCCCAGGCGAATGACCGCGCTGTCGTAACCTTCGAAACGTTTGCGGCGCGATTCCCAGCCGTCCATCCACTTGCCGTTGTCGTCGAACACGCCTTCCTTCCAGACCGCAGGCGTCGGCTGGAAGAGGCGGTTGGCATCGGCGAACCAGTCGTCGGTCACGGACAGAACCTTCGTGCCCAGACGCGCGTCAGCCAGGTTCACGAACTTCTCGAACGGTGCGGCGTAAACTTTCATGCTTCTTGTCTGCCTTCTAAACGTTGGATGAGCGCGGCGCCTGAAGCGCCTGCAAACGGAACAGTGCGATTTTATTGATCTCGGCCAGGGCGCAAGCGAACTCGGCCTCCGGCGAGTGGTGGAGACGTTGTTCGAACGCCGCCAGTATCTTGTGCCTGTCGCTGCCCTTGACCGCCATGATGAACGGAAAGCCGAAGCGGGCCTTGTAAGCCTCATTCAACTCGGTGAAGCGCTGAAACTCTTCCGGCGTGCAGAGGTGGATGCCTGCGCCTGCCTGTTCATTGCTGCTGGCCTCGGTCAATTTGCCCTGAACGGCGGCCTTGCCGGCCAGGTCCGGGTGAGCGTTGATCAGTGCCAGTTGTTGCGCCTGCGTGGCGCCAAGCAGGATGTCGCTCATGCGCTTATGCAGGGTTTCAATCTGATCCAGCGCCGCCAGCGTCCCTTGGTCGTAAGCCTGCTGCGCGACCCAGGGGGAATGTTCGTAGATATCGCCGAAGGCGGCGATGAACGCGTCGCGGCCCATTGTCGACGGGGCAAAACCTGAAAAGTCGGTCATTGCGTCGCCTCTGCCTTGAACGGGTGCTCGGCGTGCCAGTGACGGGCGATGTCGACGCGGCGCGTGAGCCACACCTGCTCATGGCCTTTGACGTATTCGATGAACCGTTTGAGTGCGGCAAGGCGGGCAGGGCGGCCGATCAGGCGGCAGTGCAGACCGATGGAGAGCATTTTCGGTGCCTCTTCACCTTCGGCATACAGCACGTCGAACGCATCCTTGAGGTACTGGAAGAACTGTTCACCGTTGTTGAAACCCTGCACCTGGGTGAAGCGCATGTCGTTGGTGTCCAGCGTGTAAGGGATGACCAGATGCGGTTTGCCGGTCGGGTTGTTCGGTTCCCAGTAGGGCAGGTCGTCGTCGTAGGTGTCGCAGTCGTAGAGAAAGCCGCCTTCCTCCATCACCAGCCGCCGGGTGTTCGGGCCGGTGCGCCCGGTGTACCAGCCCAGTGGACGCTCGCCGCTGATTTCGGTGAGGAGACTGATCGCCTGGCGCATGTGTTCGCGCTCCTGAGCCTCGTCCATGTTCTGGTAATCGATCCAGCGATAGCCGTGGCTGCAGATCTCGTGGCCGTCGGCGACCATGGCGCGGATCACGTCCGGGTGACGCTGCGCGGCCATCGCCACGGCAAAGATCGTCAACGGGATATCGAATTGTTTGAACAGCTTGAGAATGCGCCACACGCCCGCGCGGCTGCCATATTCGTAGAGCGATTCCATGCTCATGTTGCGCTGGCCCTGCAGCGGTTGCGCAGCGACCATTTCGGAGAGAAACGCTTCGGATTCCTTGTCGCCATGCAGGATATTGCGCTCGCCGCCTTCCTCGTAGTTCAGCACGAACGACAGCGCGATACGCGCATTGCCCGGCCAGCGAGGGTGAGGGGGGTTGTTTCCATATCCGATCAGGTCGCGGGGGTAGTCGGCGCTCACTGCTGGCTTCCTTATTGGCGATAGGCGTGAAATCAGGTCGGGTGCGGGTAAAGGCAGGGCGCCCGCAGTGCAAGGATTGTATACAATTTATTTTTGAAATTGTAACCTCGCTCCCTGTCATCAACCGCGATGACTACGGTGCGAAAATCTGCAGGATCTCTACAAGCAAGAAACAAGCAAGAAACCTGCCTGACTGGTCAGCTTAATCAGAAAAACCTTATTGATTTCCTTCGCTTTACTGATTTCAAAGCAATTCGGCCGGATTGGCGCGTTCAAAGCTCTATGGTTTCGGGCCGAGCGTGTACAGGATTTTCGAAAAGTGTCTTAATCGCTGACACCAGCGCCCCGACGAGCACCTTGTTGGTGCGGTATCGTCGCAACGATCACTACAAGGAGCAGCGCCTTGGGAAAATTGACCACACACGTTCTGGATGCCGCGCATGGCTGTCCCGGTGCGTCCATCGTCATCGAGCTGTACCGCATTGAAGGTGAACAGATGCTCAAGGTTGCCAGCGCCGTCACCAATAGCGACGGTCGCTGCGACGCACCGTTGCTGCAGGACGATGAGTATCGATCCGGCGTTTACCAGCTGCATTTCCACGCGGGCGATTACTACCGGGCAAGAGGCGTGGTGCTCAACGAGCCGGCCTTTCTCGATGTGGTGGTGTTGCGCTTCGGCATTGACGCAGGTCAGGCCCACTTCCATGTGCCGCTGTTAATCTCGCCCTACAGCTACTCGACGTACCGGGGCAGCTGATACTCGCTTGCCCGTGCACACTACGGGCTTTTTTCTGCGCGCCGTTCAGGTCGCCAGACGTGAGCACGCCTTTCCGGTTTTGCCCTGTGTACAATGCGCGCGTTGCGACGCCGTCATCCATCCGCGCCCGAGTGCCCATGAACGATCAGTCCCTGCCTCTCAAGAAACCGACGCGACCTGCCAGGGCTGGAAACAGCCTGACTCAGGACGACATCGTCTACGCGCACATCTTCGACGCCATCCTTGAGCAGCGTCTGGCGCCGGGCACACGACTGAGCGAAGAGGCACTGGGCGAGATTTTCGGTGTGAGTCGCACCATCATCCGCCGCGCCTTGTCGCGTCTGGGTCATGAAGGCGTCGTGCTGCTGCGCCCCAATCGTGGTGCCGTGGTCGCCAGTCCCAGCGTCGAGGAAGCCCGTCAGGTGTTCTTCGCCCGGCGCATGGTGGAAAAGGCCATCACCGAGCTGGCTGTCGAGTACGCCACGGCCGCGCAGCTCGCGCAGTTGCGCCAGATGGTGAGCGATGAGCGCGACAGCTTTTCCCGTGGGGATCGAGGTGCGGGCATTCGTCTGTCCGGCGAGTTCCACCTGCAACTGGCCGTTGCGGCCCGAAATGCGCCGCTGATCAGCTTCCAGCGCAGCCTGGTTTCCCAGACGTCACTGATCATTGCCCAGTACGAAACCGGCAACCGCACGCACTGTTCCTACGACGAGCACAACCAGTTGATCGATGCGATCGAGGCGCGGGATGCGGCGCTGGCGGTCGAGTTGATGATGCACCACATGGACCACATCGACAGCAAACTCAACCTGGACGAAGACGCGAGTTCGGATGATCTGCAGGCCGTGTTCTCGCACCTGCTGGGCAAGAAGAAGCCCAAGGCCAGCTGAAGCGCAATCAATCTGCCTGTCGCTGCCTCAGGGCCTGTGCCTGACGATACATGTAAATGCTCAGGCCCAGCCCGCTCAGCGACGCGAGCGCGGCGAACAGGAAGATCGAAACAAAGCCGAAACCGGCGGCAATTGCCCCGGCCAGCGGCCCGGTGATGCCCAGCGACAGATCAATGAACAGCGAATAGGCACCCACCGCCGCGCCACGGCTGGACGCTGGCACCAGATTGACCGCCTCGACGCCCAGCGCCGGAAACACCAGCGAAAAGCCGAACCCCGTCAATGCTGCACCGGCCAGCGCCAGGCCAGGTGTGGGTGCCATCCACAGAAACAATAGGCCCAGCGTTTCGACCGACAGGCACGCAATCGCCACGCGAAAACCGCCCAGCCGATTGATCAGATTGCCGAACAGCAAACGTGCCGTGATAAAGCTGGCACCGAACAGGGTCAGGCACAGTGCGGCGTTTGGCCAGTGATTGCTGGCGTAGTACAGGGTAATGAAGGTCGCGATGGTGCCGAAGCCGATCCCGCCCAGTGCCAGGCCCATGCCATGGGGAAAGACGCGCCCCAGCACATGCATGAACGGCAGGCGTTCGCCGTGCACGATGGGTGCACCGGGTTTCTTCCAGGTCAACAGCAGCCCTGTCGCGCACAACAGCATGATGCTCACACCGACTGTCCACAGGCCCAGCTCTTTCACCATCCAGACGCCGAGTGGCGCACCGACAGCCAGCGCGCCATAACTGGCGATGCCGTTCCAGGAAATTACCTTGGCGGTGTTCTGTGCGCCGACCCGGCCGATGCCCCAGCCAATCGAGCCCGAACCCACCAGACTTTCCGCGCTGCCCAGAATCACCCGACCGATCAGCAGTACCACCAGACTCGCCATCGGCCACGCCTGCAGCCAGACGGGCACCAGCATGAACACACCACTCACGCCGCACCCGGCCAGGCCTATCTGCACGGCTTTCTTGCTGCCCAGGTTATCGATGATTCGGCTCGCCCAAGGGCGACTGATGACGGTGGCGAGGTACTGCACACTGATGACGAGACCGGCTATCACTGCGCCAAAACCCAGGTCGCTGTGGACATAACCGGGCAAAACCGCCAGCGGGATGCCGATGTTCAGGTAGCCAATGAAGGTGAACATGACGATGGAAACCACCGTCAGCGTGATAGCCATCGGGGTTTGCGGTGCAGCAGTGTTTGTCTCGGGCATGGAGAGAGGTTTCATTCTGATCATGAAGTGGACGTGTGGCGTTCAAACGGTGCAATTGAAAAGCGTGCGCGGAAAATCCTTAGCAAGCTCTCGATGTGATCATCATACGGCGCATCGGACGATGCTGGTAACAGATTGCAATAAATCTGTAGGGCAGGGGGGATGTGCTTCTAAATTGAAGGGCAGATCAGGCGCCGGAAGGTGCAACCAGATGCGTGGTCACCAGTGCAGCCAAGGCGTTTTCCTGGGTGCCGAAGCGGGCCAGCAGGGCTTGCTGCTTTTCCGGGCTCAGGCGCGACCAGATCTCGATCATTTTTTCAGCAGTGCCGATCAGTGCGCTGGCCTGTGTTTCGGTGAAATCGCTCATGGGTGTGTCCGTGTGCCTCTCGCTGGTTTTCCAGGCGTATTGAAAATCGGCAGAACCGTTTTTCGATACGCCTGAAAACAATCGCCTTCAGTCTTTGCTTCGGGCTTTTTGGCTTTCTTGAGCCGAGGGTGCAGCTTTCATTGCGGCAGGTTGACCAAGCTCCTGTTGAGCCAGAGTCGACTGCTTTGGTTCCTGTTGGCCTGGTGGGAAGTTAGGGATTTCATGCATCGTCATCGCTCCTCGCAAGGGGTTGCAGATAGAACCGTGCTTTAAAAAAGCATGCGCAGGATACCCCACTGAAAATGACAATCCCGATATTTTTTTCAACTGATTGACTGAGTGGCGAAACAAAAAAAGGATTTTACTGTCTTGGGCGAGTTGGCTGGCAATAGGCCTTTATGGGATGGCTCACTGCCGGTATTGGGGCCGCAACCAATAGGCTGCCGGTTCAACGCAGTGTCCCAGCGAACGACAAATTGTGGTCCGGTGTTTGAAGATCAGAAGCGAGAGGCGCCCTTTACCCTTTACCCTTTACACACCGCCGCAATCGCCTGCGCCAGCTGATCCAGACGGCTGGCATCGATACCGGCCATGTTGGCTCGTCCGTCATTGACCATGTACACGCTTTGCTCCTCACGCAGTCTGGTGACCTGTTCGCCGGTGATGCCGGTATAGGAAAACATTCCGCGCTGCTGTGCGATGTGAGCAAAACGCTCGCCCAGCCCCAGCGGCGTCAGAGCCTCGACCAGCCCGCTGCGCAGTTGCGCCACGCGCTGACGCATCTCTTCAACCTCGTCGGACCACAGGCTTTTAAGCTTGGGATCGCCCAGAATCTCGGCTACCACAGCAGCACCGTGATCGGGTGGGTTCGACCAGAGATTACGCGCGATGCTTGCCAGCTGGCTGCGCACATCCAGCAGCTTTTGCGTCTCGTCGGTGCAGACGATCAACGCGCCGGTGCGCTCGCGGTACAGGCCAAAGTTCTTCGAGCACGAACTGGTGATCAGCAGTTCCGGCAGTGCCTCGGCGAACAGACGAACCGCCCAGGCGTCTTCTTCAAGCCCGTCACCGAAGCCCTGATAAGCGAAGTCGATCAAGGGCAACAGCTCGCGGTTCTGAACGATCTTCAGCACTTCACGCCAGTCATCGTGAGACAGGTCAAAACCGGTCGGGTTGTGGCAGCAGGCATGCAGCAGTACCACATCGCCCTGCGGAACCTGACGCAGGGCGTCGAGCATGCCATCGACGTTCAGCCGGTTATCGCTACCCACGTACGGGTAATGATCCACCTTCAGGCCAACCTTGTTGAAGATCGTTTCATGCAGCGGCCACGTCGGGTCGCTCAGCCAGATACCCTTGCCGGGCAGGCACTGCGCGATGAAGTCTGCCGCCAGACGCAACGCGCCGGTACCGCCCGGTGTCTGGGTAGCGCCTGCACGCTTTGCCTTGATGAGCGGCGAATCGCCGCCCAGCACCAGTTCGCTGATCAGCGTGCCGAAGCGCGGATCACCGTGGCTGCCGATGTAGGTTTTGGTCATCTGCCGGTCGATCAGCCGCTGTTCTGCGGCTTTCACTGCGCGCGGCACCGGCGTCTGGCCTTGTGAATCCTTGTAGACACCCACGCCCAGGTCGAACTTGTCGGGGTTCGCATCATTGGCGTACGCCTCGATCAGACCCAGAATCGGATCGCCCGGTACACGCTGGATGTCCTTGAAATGCATTATTTGCGTCCCTCGGCGTCTTTGCCCACCTCGTCGGTGCGGGCAGCCATGATGAAGTCATTGCGGTGCAGCCCTTTGATCGAGTGGCTCCACCAGGTCACGGTCACTTTGCCCCATTCGGTCAGCAGGCCCGGATGATGACCTTCAGCTTCGGCGATTTCACCGACAGCGTTGGTAAAGGCCAGAGCAAATTTGAAATTCTTGAACAGGAAGACTTTTTCCAGCTGCATGACGCTGTCGCGCACTTCGATGTTCCAGTCCGGAATCTGCCTGAGCAGTTCCGGCAGCTCGGCTTCGCTGACTTGTGGCGCGTCGGCACGGCAGGCTTCGCAGTGGGCTTGGTTGAGTGTAGTCATGAACAGGATCCTTATGACGCGTGGCTGCCGATCAGGCGGTCAGGCCGCGTGGTTTTTAGGTTTGGGCGGAAATTTTGGCGCATGCAGACCCATCTGCATACCGCGTTCGACCAGCCCCATGATGTCTTCCTGCGCCAGATCGAACAGGCGCTTGAGGTCGGGCAGAACAAAGTACACCGGTTGCAGGATGTCGATGCGATAAGGCGTGCGCATCGCTTCGAGCGGGTCGAACGGCTGATGCTCGGGCTCCGATGACAGGCTGTACACCGCTTCCTTGGGTGAAGACAGGATGCCGCCACCGTAGATTTTGCGTCCCTGTGGCGTGTCCACCAGGCCGAACTCGATTGTCATCCAGTACAGGCGGGCCAGATATACCCGCTGTTCCTTGGTCGCGCTCAGGCCAAGCTTGCCGTAGGTGTGGGTGAATTCAGCGAACCAGGGATTGGTCAGCAGCGGGCAGTGACCGAAGATCTCGTGAAAGATGTCGGGTTCCTGCAGGTAGTCCAGTTCTTCTTCAGTGCGAATGAACGTCGCGACCGGGAAGCGCTTGCTGGCCAGCAGTTCGAAAAAGGTCTGGAACGGAATCAGTGCGGGCACGCGTTCGACCTGCCAGCCGGTAGTCGCTCCCAGCACCTTGTTGATTTCGCCCAGTTGCGGAATCCGGTCGTGGGGCAGGCCAAGCTGCTCGATGCCGTCCAGATATTCCTGACAGGCACGGCCTTCGATGACTTTCATCTGGCGAGTGATCAGCGTGTTCCATACCGCGTGTTCGGCGGCCGGGTAATCGATGAAACCCTCTGCGTCGGGCTCACGCGCTACGTAGTGCGTCTGGGCCATGCTGGTCTCCTGAAGAGCGCTGTTGTTGTTATGAGGCTGCTTCTGTGCGAAGCGCAATGACCCAGAAATAGCGCAAATCTTGCGCAAGGTCAGCGGGCTGCTTCGTGCGGCCTCGGTAATTTGCATGCTCAAGCGTAACGAAAACTTTACGAATGCTTTGTCGGTCAAGCGAGTCGTGGTCCTGAGAGCCCTTCATTGCGCTGGGCTGTCACGTATTCTTGACGGTAGACTTCGTGCTACGACAAAAAACACGCCCCGAGGAACGAGCATCCATGCGCATCAAGGTCCATTGTCAGAATCGCATCGGCATTCTTCGCGACATTCTCGACCTGCTGGTTGCCTACGGGGTCAACGTGGCCAGAGGCGAGGTGGGCGGTGAGCATGGCGACGCCATTTACCTGCACTGCCCGAACCTGATCAACATGCAGTTTCAGGCCTTGCGTCCCCGGTTCGAGGCGATTACCGGGGTATTCGGCGTCAAACGCGTCGGATTGATGCCCAGCGAACGACGCCACATGGAGCTGAATGCCTTGTTGGGCGCGCTGGAATTTCCGGTGCTGTCCATCGACATGGTCGGTGCCATTGTGGCCGCGAACCGGGCAGCGGCCCAGTTGCTGGGCGTGCGGGTCGATGAGGTGCCAGGCATTCCGCTGTCGCGCTATGCCGAGGATTTCGACCTGCCCGCGCTGGTGCGCGCCAACAAGTCGCGGATCAATGGATTGCGCATCAAGGTGCGCGGTGATGTGTTTCTGGCGGACATCGCGCCGTTGCAGTCGGAGCATGATGACAGCGAGGCGATGGCGGGCGCCGTGTTGACGCTGCACCGGGCGGACCGGGTAGGCGAGCGTATCTATCACGTGCGCAAGCAGGAACTGCGTGGCTTTGACAGTATCTTTCAGAGTTCTAAGGTCATGGCCGCGGTGGTACGTGAGGCGCGCCGCATGGCGCCGCTGGATGCGCCGCTGTTGATCGAAGGCGAGACCGGAACCGGCAAGGAGCTGCTGGCCCGCGCCTGTCATCTGTCGAGCCCACGCGGCCAGTCGCCGTTGATGGCGCTGAATTGCGCGGGACTGTCCGAATCCATGGCCGAGACCGAATTGTTCGGCTACGACCCCGGTGCGTTCGAAGGCGCGCGCGTGGAAGGGCGGCTGGGTCTGCTGGAACTGACGGCGGGCGGCACGCTGTTTCTCGATGGCGTCGGCGAACTGAGCGCCCGTATGCAGGCCAAGTTGCTGCGCTTCATTCAGGATGGCTGCTTTCGCCGTGTGGGCAGCGATGAAGACATGTACCTGGATGTGCGTGTGATGTGCTCGACGCAAGTCGATCTGTCCGAACTCTGCGCCCAGGGTGTTTTTCGGCAGGACCTTTACCACCGGCTCAACGTGCTGACCCTCCACATTCCGCCGCTGCGCGAATGCCTGGATGGCCTGACGCCTCTGGTCGAGCACTTTCTCGATCAGGCCAGTCGCCAGATTGGTTGCGCTTTGCCGGGAATTGCACCTGCCGCCATGAAACGACTCAGCCAGTATCATTGGCCCGGCAATGTGCGGCAGCTGGAGAATGTGTTGTTTCAGGCTGTTTCGTTGTGCGACGGCACCCAGGTGCAGGCCGAACATATCCGGCTGCCCGATTACGGCGTGCGGCAGACACTGACCGATGTTTCTCTGGATGGGGGACTTGAAGCCATTGTCGGGCGTTTCGAGAAGTCGGTGCTCGAGCAACTTTACGCGCACTATCCCAGCAGTCGGCAATTAGGTAAAAGACTGGGTGTTTCACATACAACCATTGCCAACAAGTTGCGTGAATATGAAGTGGGCAAACACAGTGAATAGCACGCTTGTTGTTTGAAAGCCGTGCGCCTGATGTAAGCGTTTCAGGAGGCGCCTCGCATCGTTATCTGCACAATAAGCTGCGAGGCGTCGCGCCAATCAAGCCAGTGTCAGCCGTTGCTGCAGCCGTTACCCATTACCTGATAACTCATGATGTGCTGCTTGCCCTGCGAATCTTCGTAGACCATGCGGGCCGGGACGACCTGGCAGACGTTGGGGATCTGGCTGGTGGAAATGACCCTGGCGATATCCAGGTGAGTGCCGTATTTATATTCCTCGACGCGTGCCTGTTGCGCGGCGACCTTGGTTTGCGATTCTTCGGCCATGGCCAATGTACTGAGACCGCAAAGTGCCAGAATCGCGAATGAAGCTTTCATTGCTGTTTACCTTCTTGAGTGCGAGCGAATGCGCCTGACGAATAATCGAATTCAGGAAGCATTACGATTGATTTGAACCGTGCCTGTGTGGGGGCTGTCGATGTTTGCCGTGTTGGCGGAAGTGATTCTAGGCTTCTCGCCGCTCGACATATATAAAGGCTTTTGATAAGCCTTTTTATCGAAACGGTAACAATCCTTTTATGGCGCATGCGGTCATGCCGTGTGTGCAGGCGCGGACAAAGCGGCCCCGGCCGGTAAGACCAACGTCGAATGGTCCTGTAAGGTAGGTCGGGATACAACGGACTCATAAAACAACAACTATCCACCGAGGTAACCAAGATGAGTGCAGCTTCCCTGTACCCCGTCCGCCCAGAAGTCGCAGCGAACACGCTGACGGATGAGGCAACCTACAAGGCCATGTACCAGCAGTCGGTGGTCAATCCCGATGGTTTCTGGCGTGAGCAGGCCAAGCGCCTCGACTGGATCAAACCCTTCACGAACGTCAAACAGACTTCCTTCGACGATCACCGCGTCGACATCAAATGGTTCGCGGACGGCACGCTGAACGTGGCCTACAACTGCCTGGACCGTCATCTGGAAGAGCGCGGCGACAGCATTGCGATCATCTGGGAAGGTGACGATCCTTCCGAACACCGTGAAATCACCTACCGCGAACTGCACGCCGAAGTCTGCAAGTTCGCCAACGCCCTGCGCGGTCAGGACGTGCACCGTGGTGACGTCGTGACTATCTATATGCCCATGATCCCCGAGGCTGTGGTCGCCATGCTGGCGTGCGCCCGGATCGGAGCGATCCACTCGGTGGTGTTCGGCGGCTTCTCACCGGAAGCGCTGGCCGGCCGCATCATCGATTGCAGTTCCAAGGTCGTCATCACTGCTGACGAAGGTCTGCGTGGCGGCAAGAAAACCCCGCTCAAGGCCAACGTCGACCGTGCGCTGACCAACCCTGAAACCAGCAGCGTGCAGAAAGTCATTGTCTGCAAGCGTACCGGCGGCGAGATCGAGTGGAACCGCCACCGCGACATCTGGTACCACGCGTTGCTGGAAGTGGCATCGAGCACTTGCGCGCCTAAGGAAATGGGCGCTGAAGAATCCCTGTTCATCCTTTACACCTCCGGTTCCACCGGCAAGCCCAAGGGCGTGCTGCACACCACCGCCGGTTATTTGCTCTACGCGGCACTGACTCACGAACGCGTGTTCGACTACAAGCCGGGCGAGATCTACTGGTGCACGGCGGACGTGGGATGGGTCACCGGCCACAGCTACATCGTCTACGGCCCGCTGGCCAACGGCGCGACCACGCTGCTGTTCGAAGGTGTGCCGAACTACCCGGACATCACCCGCGTGTCGAAAATCATCGACAAGCACAAGGTCAACATCCTCTACACCGCACCGACCGCCATTCGCGCCATGATGGCCGAGGGTACGCGTTCGGTTGAGGGCGCTGACGGTTCCAGCCTGCGTCTGCTGGGTTCGGTCGGCGAGCCGATCAACCCTGAGGCCTGGGGCTGGTACTACGACACTGTGGGCAAGAAAAACTGCCCGATCGTCGACACCTGGTGGCAGACCGAAACCGGCGGCATCCTGATCAGCCCGCTGCCGGGTGCGACCGCGCTAAAACCGGGTTCGGCAACACGTCCGTTCTTCGGCGTGATTCCGGCGCTGGTGGACAACCTGGGCAACCTGATCGAAGGCGCGGCCGAAGGCAATCTGGTGATTCTCGATTCCTGGCCGGGTCAGTCGCGTTCTCTGTATGGCGATCATGACCGCTTCGTCGACACCTACTTCAAGACGTTCCGTGGCATGTACTTCACCGGTGACGGGGCGCGTCGCGACGAAGACGGTTATTACTGGATCACCGGTCGCGTGGACGACGTGCTCAACGTTTCCGGCCACCGCATGGGGACTGCCGAGATCGAAAGCGCGATGGTCGCGCACCCGAAAGTCGCCGAAGCGGCGGTGGTCGGTGTGCCGCATGATCTGAAAGGGCAGGGCATCTACGTGTACGTCACGCTCAACGCCGGTGAAACGGCAGATGAAGCGCTGCGCATCGAACTGCGCAACTGGGTGCGCAAGGAGATCGGTCCGATTGCTTCGCCTGACTTCATCCAGTGGGCGCCGGGCCTGCCGAAAACCCGCTCGGGCAAGATCATGCGCCGCATCCTGCGCAAGATCGCGACCGGCGAGTACGACGCCTTGGGCGACATCTCCACCCTGGCCGATCCAGGTGTTGTCCAGCACTTGATCGAAACCCACAAGACCATGAGCGCTGCCTGATACCCCACTGATCATTCCCACGCTCCGGCGTGGGAATGCCTCTCGGGACGCTCTGCGTCCGCCACACCTGCGTCAACCGCACGATCATCACTGTCTGATGCCCCACTGATCGTTCCTCACGCTCCGCGCTCGGCGTTATACACAAGTCCTCCTGGAGGAATACGATGATGATCGTTCCTACGCTCTGCGTGGGAATGCCTCTCAGGACGCTCTGCGTCCCGGCTGCATGCGGTCGCTGAGCATCTGCACGATCAGCTTCTGATTTTCCAGCCGGGATATATCGACCTGTTACGCGTCTACCCGCTGTTTCTCCCGCCTGCTTCCTTGTGGGACACTCGTCCCGTTATTTGTAGGATTAAGCAGTGCCTGAAGACGATTCTCCAGGCCGATCACACGCTGGGCTTGCCGGATTAGAAGGCTTTGCCAATAATGGGCGCGCTTTTTGCTGTATTGATCGGTTGGATATGATCCGCTGGATCACCTGATTTCAGCTTCGTCAACAGGGTCAAGGTGCTTTTCAGGCGCTTCTGTAACTTGTTGTCGCATTGAAGAAATATCGACTTCGAGCCTGTCGTTAAAATGCCCCTCACTCGTCAGAGGCCGGTGAACCGAAACACGGTATCGGATGCCTGATGTCGCTCTCTCTGGATGGTCCTTTCGCATAATGGGCGCTGCCCACTCTGCCACTTGTCGTGCTTTACCGATGGAGTTCTGTAAATGAAAAAGCTCATGCTTATTGGCGCGCTGGCGTTGTCCGTGCTTGCCCAGCCGACATTCGCTGACGAAAAGCCGCTGAAAATCGGTATTGAAGCCGCGTACCCTCCGTTCGCCTCCAAGGCACCGGACGGCAGCATCGTCGGTTTCGACTACGACATCGGCAATGCGCTGTGTGAAGAAATGAAAGCCAAGTGCACGTGGGTCGAACAGGAATTCGACGGCCTGATCCCTGCGCTGAAAGTCCGCAAGATCGACGCGATCCTGTCTTCGATGTCCATCACCGAAGACCGCAAGAAGTCTGTGGACTTCACCGGCAAGTACTACAATTCCCCGGCCCGTCTGGTCATGAAGGAAGGCACCACGGTCAGCGACAACCTGGCTGAGCTCAAGGGCAAGAAGATCGGCGTGCAGCGTGGTTCGATCCACGAGCGTTTCGCCCGTGAAACGCTGGCGCCTCTGGGTGTCGAAGTAACGCCATACGGTTCGCAGAACGAAATCTACCTGGACATCGGCGCCGGCCGTCTGGACGGCACCGTGGCTGATGCCACCCTGCTGCAGGACGGTTTCCTGAAGACCGACGCTGGCAAGGGTTACGCATTCGTCGGCCCGTCGTTCACCGACCCGAAATACTTCGGTGACGGCATCGGCATCGCTGTGCGCAAGGGCGACAAGGCCAACCTTGACCGTCTCAACGCTGCCATCGCTGCAATCCGTGCCAATGGCAAGTACAAGGCAATCCAGGACAAGTACTTCGATTTCGACATTTACGGCAAATAAAACCGCCGCAAGGTACTGACCGAAATGGCGCAAACAGACTCGCTGGCTTGCGCCATTTTTTATTCCACGCTTGAGGACCGCACATGATGTTGAAAGGCTACGGGGCTGTGATCCTCGAAGGTGCCTGGCTGACGTTGCAGTTGGCGCTGTCATCGATGGCCCTGGCGATCGTTCTCGGTCTGATCGGCGTGGCGCTTCGTCTGTCGCCGGTGCGCTGGCTGGCCTGGTTGGGCGATCTGTACAGCACCGTGATTCGCGGTATCCCCGATCTGGTTTTGATTCTGCTGATCTTCTATGGCGGTCAGGACCTGCTCAATCGTGTCGCACCGATGCTGGGTTTTGAGGATTACATCGATCTCGACCCGTTCGCGGCCGGCATCTGCACCCTGGGCTTCATCTTTGGCGCCTACCTGTCCGAGACCTTCCGTGGCGCGTTCATGGCCATCCCCAAGGGGCAGGCCGAGGCGGGCATGGCGTATGGCATGAGCAGCGGCAAGGTGTTTTTCCGCATCCTGGTGCCGCAGATGATCCGTCTGGCGATTCCCGGTTTCACCAATAACTGGCTGGTCCTGACCAAGGCCACCGCGCTGATTTCCGTGGTCGGTCTGCAGGACATGATGTTCAAGGCCAAGCAGGCGGCGGATGCCACTCGCGAACCCTTCACTTTCTTTCTCGCGGTCGCGGCGATGTATCTGGTGATTACCAGTGTTTCGCTGCTGGCCCTGCGTTATCTGGAAAAACGCTACTCCGTGGGCGTCAGGGCGGCTGACCTATGATTTTCGACTACAACGTCATCTGGGAAAGCCTGCCGCTGTACTTCGGCGGCCTGTTGGTGACCCTCAAGCTGCTGGCGATTTCCCTGGGTTTCGGTCTGCTTGCAGCGCTGCCTCTGGGGTTGATGCGGGTCTCGAAAAACCCATGGGTGAACATGCCAGCCTGGTTGTACACCTACGTGATTCGCGGCACGCCGATGCTGGTGCAACTCTTCCTGATCTATTACGGACTGGCCCAGTTTGAAGCCGTGCGTGAAAGCGTGCTGTGGCCATGGCTGTCCAGCGCAACGTTTTGCGCCTGTCTGGCCTTCGCCGTGAATACCAGCGCCTACACCGCGGAAATCATCGCAGGCAGCCTCAAGGCAACGCCTGCCGGGGAAATCGAAGCGGCGCGGGCGATGGGCATGTCGCGCTCGAAAATGTACCGTCGCATCCTGCTGCCTTCGGCCCTGCGCCGGGCGCTGCCGCAGTACAGCAACGAAGTGATCATGATGCTGCAGACCACCAGTCTGGCGTCCATCGTGACCCTCATCGATATCACCGGCGCGGCCCGTACGGTCAACGCCCAGTTCTACCTGCCTTTCGAGGCGTACATCACCGCAGGCGTTTTCTATCTGTGCCTGACATTCATTCTGGTGCGACTGTTCAAGATGGCCGAACGTCGCTGGCTGGGCTACATGGCCCCACGGAAGGTCTGAAATGCAAAGAGTCGATCATGTATTGCCGTGGAGCACCCTCGGCACCCAGCGCCAGTTGAGCGTCTTCAGTTTCGGTTCCGGCGAGCGCAAGGCCTATATTCAGGCCAGCCTGCACGCCGATGAACTGCCGGGCATGCGCACTGCGTGGGAGTTGAAGAAACGCCTTACCGAGCTTGAGCAGCAGGGCGCGCTGAAAGGCATCATCGAACTGGTGCCGGTCGCCAACCCGCTGGGCCTCGGTCAACTGCTGCAAGGCGCGCATCAAGGGCGTTTCGAGTTCGGCAGCGGCAAGAACTTCAATCGCGACTTCACTGAATTGAGCGAACCGGTTGCCGAGTTGCTGGAAGGGCAATTGGGCGACGATCCGCGCGCCAATACTCAGTTGATTCGTCAGGCCATGAGCGCAGTGCTCGAGCGTCTGCCTGCGCCGCAATGCGAGCTGCAGGGCATGCAGCGGATTCTGCTCAAGCACGCCTGCGTCGCCGACGTGGTGCTCGATCTGCACTGCGACGCCGATGCCGCGCTGCACATGTACGCGCTGCCCCAGCACTGGCCGCAGTGGCGTTCGTTGTCGGCGCACCTGAACGTCAAGGTCGGGTTGCTGGCCGAGGACTCGGGCGGCAGCTCATTCGATGAAGCCTGTTCGTTGCCATGGCTGCGACTGTCGCGAATCTTCCCGCAGGCGCAGATCCCGCTGGCCTGTCTGGCGACCACCATCGAGTTGGGCGGTCAGGCCGACACCGGCAGGCCCGAAGCCGAAGCCCATGCCGAAGGTATTCTGGCGTTTCTGGCCGAGCAGGGTTTTATCAGTGGCGACTGGCCTCAGCCCGCACACGACGCCTGCGAAGGCATGCCGTTCGAAGGCACTGAATTGCTCTACGCGCCGCATCCCGGTGTGGTTACGTTCCTGCGCGCCCCTGGTGAGTGGGTCGAGCCCGGCGAGCCGCTGTTCGAAGTTATCGATCCGCTGTCCGATCAGGTCAGCACCCTTTGCGCGAATACTGCCGGTGTGCTGTTTGCCATCGAGCGGCTTCGCTACGCTCAACCCGGTTTCTGGCTGGCCAAAGTGGCGGGGCGCACGGCGCTGCGCCAGGGACGCCTGCTCAGTGATTGATCGTTCCGTGAGAAACCAAAGCATGAACAAACTGGAAGTCCAGGGCCTGCACAAGCGGTATGGCAGCCATGAAGTGATCAAGGGCGTTTCCCTGACGGCCAGCGCTGGCGATGTGATCAGCATCATCGGCTCCAGCGGCTCGGGCAAAAGCACGTTTCTGCGTTGCATCAACCTGCTCGAACAGCCTCATGCGGGCAAGATTCTGCTCAACGGTGAAGAGCTGAAGCTGGTCCCGAACAAGGACGGCGGACTGAAGGCTGCTGACGGCAAGCAGTTGCAGCGCATGCGCTCGCGCCTGTCCATGGTGTTCCAGCATTTCAATCTGTGGTCGCACATGACTGCGCTGCAGAACATCATCGAGGCGCCGGTGCATGTGCTGGGCGTTCCGAAGAAGGAAGCGCTGGAAAAGGCCGAGTATTACCTGGCCAAGGTTGGCGTCGGGCACCGCAAGGATGCCTATCCGGGGCACATGTCCGGTGGCGAGCAGCAGCGCGTGGCGATTGCCCGCGCGCTGGCGATGGAGCCTGAGGTGATGCTGTTCGATGAGCCGACGTCGGCACTCGATCCTGAGCTGGTCGGCGATGTGCTCAAGGTCATGCAGGGTCTGGCGCAGGAAGGCCGGACCATGGTGGTGGTGACCCACGAAATGGGCTTTGCCCGTGAAGTCTCCAACCAGTTGGTCTTTCTGCATCAGGGCGTGGTGCTGGAACGTGGCGACCCGCGTGAAGTGCTGGCCAATCCGCAGACCGAGCGCCTGCAGCAGTTTCTGTCCGGCAGCTTGAAGTGATGAGTGGCACCGCTTCGGCGGTGCCTTTTTGCAACAGAACAGGGCATGCTGCGCGACACGCGACATGACCTGGAGATTCCAGATCGAGCCTGTTCATGGGCTTGGCTTTTGCGGCGATACGTATCGGATGTCCCAATGACTGCCCATCGAATAGGTTTCCTTGTCTGGCCTGGCACCAAAGCCCTGACCCTGGCGCTTGCCGAGGAAGCCTTGCGCATGGCCCAGCGCGTGCACCCTGAAGTGGTCTACGAACTGTCGTTTCTGCAGGCCGAACCTGCCGATCCCGCCGCTACCGGCGGCTGGCAATTGCCGGGCGAGCCTTGGGCCGGGCGTCTGGACGGGCTGGACAAGCTGTTTCTGCTGGCGGACGAGCCACCTGCTCCTGTGGCATCGGTGCTCGGCAGTGCCCTCAAGCAACTGGTGCGTGCCGGCTGTTCGATTGGCGGTCTGTCGGCGGGCGTTTACCCGTTGGCGCAACTCGGGTTGCTCGACGGCTATCGCGCCGCTGTGCACTGGCGCTGGCAGGACGATTTCAGCGAGCGCTTCCCGAAAGTCATCGCCACCAGCCACTTGTTCGACTGGGACCGCGACCGCCTGACGGCCTGCGGCGGCATGTCGGTGCTCGATCTCTTGCTGGCAGTGCTGTCCCGGGATCATGGCGCTGAACTGGCGGGTGCGGTTTCCGAAGAACTGGTGGTGGAGCGCATTCGCGAGGGCGGTGAGCGTCAGCGCATCCCGTTGCAGAACCGGCTGGGTTCCAGCCATCCGAAGCTCACCCAGGCGGTGCTGCTGATGGAAGCCAACATCGAAGAGCCGCTGACCACCGATGAGATTGCCCAGCATGTCTGCGTATCGCGTCGTCAGCTGGAGCGCATCTTCAAGCAGTACCTCAATCGCGTCCCCAGCCAGTACTACCTGGAACTGCGCCTGAACAAGGCGCGCCAGATGCTGATGCAGACCAGCAAATCGATCATCCAGATCGGCCTGTCCTGCGGTTTCTCCTCCGGGCCGCACTTCTCCAGCGCTTACCGCAACTTCTTCGGCGCCACGCCCCGTGAAGACCGCAACCAGCGACGCAGCAGCAGCCCGTTCGAGCTGTCGCCGGTGCCGGCCGAGCGCGGCTGAAACACCTCTGTCACGGCGGCGCATCAATCTGCGCGCGCCGACAGCGCCGGGCCAGACACCCGCCCCCCAATCGGTTTAAACTGCGCCTTTGTGACGCAATATGTCGCATTGCCGAAAACCTTGAAAAAACACGGTTTTGCGCTGTAACAAGTTGTCGCCTGGCGGCAAGGTCGAAGCCGAATCTGTCCTTACAATCTTTCTATCGCTCGCCAGTTTCAGGCAGGCGTTCCTCATCAGGAGACTCCGATGTCCGTTGAGCATGCTGCGGTGCAACGCGCCGATTTCGACCAGGTAATGGTCCCCAATTACGCGCCGGCCGGGTTCATTCCCGTACGTGGCGCGGGCTCCCGAGTCTGGGACCAGGCGGGCCGTGAGCTGGTGGATTTTTCGGGCGGGATCGCCGTCAACGTTCTGGGCCACTGCCACCCGGCGCTGGTCGGTGCCTTGACCGAGCAGGCCAATAATCTGTGGCATGTGTCGAACGTCTTCACCAACGAGCCGACCTTGCGTCTGGCCAAAAAGCTGGTGGACGCGACCTTCGCCGATCGCGTGTTCTTCTGTAACTCCGGCGCCGAAGCCAACGAAGCCGCCTTCAAGCTGGCCCGTCGTGTGGCACATGACCTGTACGGGCCTGAGAAGTACGAAATCATCGCCGCCGTGAACAGCTTTCACGGTCGCACTCTGTTCACCGTGAGCGTCGGCGGTCAGCCGAAATACTCCGACGGTTTCGGCCCGAAGATCACCGGCATCAGCCACGTGCCTTACAACGACCTTGAGGCGCTGAAAGCGGCGGTCTCCGACAAGACCTGCGCGGTAGTGCTGGAGCCGATTCAGGGCGAGGGCGGTGTGCTGCCCGGCGAGCTGGAATACCTGCAAGGCGCGCGCAAACTGTGTGACGAGCACAAGGCCCTGCTGGTATTTGACGAGGTTCAGAGCGGCATGGGTCGTAGCGGCCATCTGTTCGCCTACATGCATTACGGCGTGACTCCGGACATTCTTTCCAGCGCCAAGAGCATTGGCGGCGGCTTCCCGCTGGCGGCCATGCTGACCACCGACAGACTCGCCAAACACCTGGCCGTCGGCGTACATGGCACCACGTATGGTGGCAACCCGCTGGCCTGCGCAGTGGGTGAGGCGGTGATCGACGTCGTCAACACCCCTGAAGTGCTGGCGGGCGTCAAGGCCAAGCACGAGCGGTTCAAGACCCGTCTGGAAAAGATCGGTCAGCAATACGGTGTGTTCACCGAAGTGCGCGGCCTCGGTCTGTTGATCGGCTGCGTGCTGGCCGATGCCTGGAAAGGGAAGGCCAAGGACTTCTTCAATGCGGCCGAAGCCCAGGACCTGATGATTCTGCAGGCCGGCCCTGACGTGATTCGTTTCGCGCCAAGTCTGGTGATCGAAGACGCCGACATTGACGAAGGCCTGAACCGCTTCGAGCGCGCCGTCGCCAAACTGACGTCCTGAGTCAACGCGTTACCTGCCGGTGCCCGCCAGGGCGGGCACCGGCCTCTTTTCGGGCACCCTGCGGGCAAGACGCCGCGTGGTGCTTTTTTTAGCGCCGGTCGTTCCGGCATGTGGATCTACAAGGAGTGGCACCATGCTGGTGATGCGCCCCGCGCAAATGGCTGATCTGGCCGAGGTTCAACGCCTCGCCGCCGACAGCCCGATTGGTGTCACGTCCTTGCCCGACGATGCTGGCCGCCTGAGCGACAAGATCGGCTCCTCGGAGGCCTCGTTCGCTGCAGAAGTCAGCTTCAACGGCGAAGAGACCTACTTCTTCGTGCTGGAAGACAGCGAGAGCGGACAACTGGTGGGCTGTTCGGGCATCGTCGCCTCGGCGGGCTATTCCGAGCCGTTCTACAGCTTTCGTAACGAGACCTTTGTACACGCGTCTCGCGAGTTGAAAATCCACAACAAGATTCACGTGCTCTCGCAGTGCCACGACCTGACCGGCAACAGCCTGCTGACCAGCTTCTACGTCGTGCCTGAACTGGTCGGCACGCCGTGGTCGGAGCTCAACTCCCGAGGCCGCCTGCTGTTCGTCGCCAGTCATCCCGAGCGCTTTGCCGATTCGGTGGTGACCGAGATTGTCGGCTACAGCGACGAGAATGGCGATTCGCCGTTCTGGGACGCCATCGGTCGTAACTTCTTCGACCTCAACTATGCCGCCGCCGAGCGTCTGTGCGGGCTGAAAAGCCGCACCTTTCTCGCCGAGCTGATGCCGCATTACCCGATCTACGTGCCGCTGCTGCCCGATGAAGCGCAGGAAGCCATGGGACAGGTGCACCCGCGTGCGCAGATCACCTTCGACATCCTGATGCGCGAAGGCTTCGAAACCGATCACTACATCGACATTTTCGACGGCGGTCCGACCCTGCACGCACGGGTCTCCGGCATTCGTTCGATTGCCCAGAGCCGTCTGGTGCCGGTGAAGATCGAAGCGGGCGCCAACAGCGGCAATGCCAGTGATGTCGGCCGGGGCGGACGTCCGTATCTGGTCGCTAATGGTCTGCTGCAGGATTACCGCGTCGTGCTGCTGGAGCTGGACTGGGCGCCTGGTCGTCCGGTGGTGCTGAGCCTGCAGGCCGCCGAAGCGCTGGGTGTCGGTGAAGGTGCCAGTGTGCGGATCGTGGCGGTCTGAGTCAGACCTGCGAAAGCTGTTAAGCGAGTTTCGAGGCTCTTGAGAGCCGCTGAGGAGATAACATGATCGTTCGTCCCGTACGCAGCAGTGATCTGCCCGCGCTGATCGAATTGGCGCGCAGCACCGGTGCCGGTCTGACGACCCTGCCAGCCAACGAGCAGCGCCTGGCGCATCGTGTTGGCTGGGCTGAAAAGACCTTTCGCGGCGAAGCCGAGCGGGGCGACGCGGACTACCTGTTCGTGCTCGAAGACGATGAAGGACGCGTGGTGGGTATCTCGGCCATTGCCGGTGCCGTCGGCCTGCGTGAGCCCTGGTACAACTACCGGGTCGGCCTGACCGTCAGCGCGTCGCAGGAACTGAACATCTATCGCGAGATTCCGACGCTGTTTCTGGCCAACGACCTGACCGGCAACTCGGAACTGTGTTCCCTTTTCCTGCGCAGCGACGCCCGCAATGGCCTCAACGGCCGCCTGCTGTCCAAGGCGCGCATGCTGTTCATTGCCGAGTTTCCGAAATTGTTCGGCAACAAGATCATCGCCGAAATGCGCGGCATGTCCGACGAGAACGGACGTTCGCCGTTCTGGGAAAGCCTGGGCCGACACTTCTTCAAGATGGAATTCAGCCAGGCCGATTACCTGACCGGTGTCGGCAACAAGGCGTTCATCGCCGAACTGATGCCCAAGTTTCCACTGTACACCTGTTTTCTGTCCGAAGATGCCCGCAACGTAATCGGCCGTGTACACGCTGACACCGAGCCCGCGTTGACCATGCTCAAGGCTGAAGGCTTCAGTTATCAGGGCTACGTCGACATCTTCGACGCCGGGCCGGCTATCGAATGCGAAACCGGCAAGATCCGGGCGGTACACGACAGTCAGGCGCTGGTGCTGGCCATCGGCACGCCGGGCGACGATGCGCCACAATTTCTGATCTACAACCGCAAGCGCGAGGAATGCCGCATCACGGTCGGACCGGCGCGCTTTGCCGCAGGCACCCTGGTGGTCGATCCGATGACCGCCAAACGCCTGCGCATGAGTGCTGGCGACAACGTGCGGGCTGTGCCGCTGTCGGCGGCGCGGGAGGGAGTCTGATGAGTACGTTGTATATCGCAGGTGCCTGGCAGGCCGGGCAGGGTGAGACCATCACGTCGCTGAACCCGGTGACCCAGCAGGTGCTCTGGGCCGGTCAGGGCGCGACGGCCGGGCAGGTCGATCTGGCGGTGCAGGCTGCGCGACAGGCCTTTCCGGGCTGGGCGCGGCGTTCACTGCAGGAGCGTATCGACGTGCTTGAAGCCTTCGCTGCACGTCTGAAACATCACGCTGACGATCTGGCGCGCTGTATCGGTGAAGAAACCGGCAAGCCGCTGTGGGAGTCGGCTACCGAAGTAACCACCATGGTCAACAAGGTCGCGATTTCGGTACAGAGCTATCGCGAGCGCACCGGCGAAAAAAGCGGCCCGCTGGGCGACGCCACTGCGGTGCTGCGCCACAAGCCGCACGGTGTGGTTGCCGTATTCGGTCCTTACAATTTCCCCGGCCACTTGCCCAACGGTCACATCGTGCCTGCGCTGCTGGCCGGTAATACCGTGCTGTTCAAGCCCAGTGAACTGACCCCGAAAGTCGCCGAGCTGACCGTCAAATGCTGGATCGAAGCCGGGCTGCCAGCCGGTGTGCTCAACCTGCTGCAGGGTGATCGTGAAACCGGCATCGCGCTGGCCGCCAATCCGGGTATCGACGGGCTGTTCTTCACCGGTTCCAGTCGCACTGGCAATGCGTTGCATCAGCAGTTTGCAGGCCGTCCGGACAAGATTCTCGCTCTGGAGATGGGCGGCAACAATCCGCTGGTGGTCGATGAGGTCCAGGACGTGGACGCTGCGGTGTACACCGTGATCCAGTCGGCGTTCATTTCCGCCGGTCAGCGTTGCACCTGTGCACGCAGGCTGCTGGTGCCGCAGGGCGAATGGGGCGACGCCTTTCTGGCCCGTCTGGTGGCTGTCAGCGAAACCATCGAAGTCGGCTCGTTCGATCAGCAGCCTGCCCCGTTCATGGGCTCGGTGATTTCGCTGGACGCCGCGCTTGGCCTCCTGGACGCCCAGCGCATCCTGCTGGCCAAGGGCGCCGTGTCGCTGCTTGAAATGCGTCAGCCGCTGGCCCAGTCTGCCTTGCTGACCCCCGGCATCATCGATGTGACGGCAGTCAGCGAGCGTTCCGACGAAGAGTTGTTCGGCCCACTGTTGCAGGTGATTCGCTACGCCGATTTCGATGCGGCCATTGCCGAAGCCAACGACACGCACTACGGCCTTGCAGCCGGTCTGCTGTCGGACTCCGAAGCGCGCTATCAGCAGTTCTGGCTGGAAAGCCGCGCCGGTATCGTCAACTGGAACAAGCAGTTGACCGGTGCAGCCAGCAGCGCGCCATTCGGTGGTGTGGGTGCGTCGGGCAATCATCGCGCCAGCGCCTATTACGCCGCCGATTACTGCGCGTATCCTGTGGCATCCCTTGAAACCGGCAGCCTGACGCTGCCGACCACGCTGACTCCGGGCATCAGGCTGAGCTGACAGTGCGCGAACGATTGCTTATAAAAACAGATCCACGGAGCCTTGCCGATGAAATCCTGTGAAGTGAATTTTGACGGTCTGGTCGGGCCTACCCACAACTACGGCGGGTTGTCCTACGGTAACGTCGCGTCCCAGAGCAACAGCCAGCAATGCTCGAACCCGCGTGAAGCAGCCTTGCAGGGGCTGGCCAAGATGAAGGCGCTCATGGATTTGGGGTTCACCCAGGGTGTGCTCGCACCGCAGGAACGGCCTGACGTGGCGGGCCTGCGTCAACTGGGTTTCACTGGCTCCGACGAACAGGTGATCGAGAAGGCCGCACGGCAGGACATGCCGTTGCTGGTCGCCAGTTGCTCGGCGTCGAGCATGTGGGTCGCCAATGCCGCGACTGTCAGCCCGAGTGCCGATACAGCCGACCGCCTTGTGCACTTCACTGCCGCCAACCTCAATTGCAAGTACCACCGCAGCATCGAGCATCCGACCACCAGCCGCGTACTGGGCGCGATGTTCGCCGATTCTCGGCACTTCGCCCATCACGCTGCCTTGCCTGCCGTCGCCCAGTTCGGTGACGAGGGCGCGGCGAACCACACGCGGTTTTGCCGGGACTATGGCGAGGCGGGTGTGGAGTTTTTCGTGTTCGGGCGCAGCGCCTTTGACACCCGCTATCCCGCGCCACAGAAATACCCGGCCCGGCAGACACTGGAAGCCTCGAAAGCCGTTGCCCGTCTGCACGGTCTGAGCGATGAAGGTGTGGTCTACGGCCAGCAGAATCCGTCGGTGATCGATCAGGGCGTGTTCCACAATGACGTGATTGCAGTGGGTAATGGCGAGGTGCTGTTCTACCACGAGGACGCATTCCTCCACACTGACTCGATGCTGGACGAACTGCGCGAGAAACTTGCGCGGGTTGGCGGCCAGTTAACGGCGATCTGCGTGCCACGTGCCGAGGTCTCGGTGTCCGATGCGGTGCGCTCTTACCTGTTCAACAGTCAGTTGCTGTCGCGCCCTGACGGCTCGATGCTGCTGATCGTGCCGCAGGAATGTCAGGCCAACAGCAGCGTCTGGAACTACCTGCAACGCCTGATCATGGATGACAGTCCGGTGGCCGAAGTGAAGGTGTTCGACCTAAAGCAGAGCATGCAGAACGGCGGTGGTCCGGCCTGCCTGCGCTTGCGGGTGGCGCTCAATGAAACCGAGCTGGCGGCCGTCAATCCCGGCGTGATCATGACCGCGCCGCTGTACGAAACCCTGAAGCAATGGGTCGACAGGCACTACCGTGACCGCATGAGCGAAAACGATCTGGCCGATCCCCGATTGCTGACCGAATGCCGAACGGCATTGGATGAACTGACGCAAATCCTTAAACTGGGTGCCGTTTATCCTTTTCAACTCGTTTGAAACCTGCGCGCCGAGCCATGGCCCGACGCATGATTTTCCCTTTCAAGAGCATTCCGAACATGAGCGACGCCCTGCAGTTAATCCTCGAAGACACCGATGGCACCCAGCTGGAAACCTCCTGCACCCGCGTTGCCGTCATCTGGCAGGGCAAGGAATTGTGGATTCAGCAGGACGGCCGTGGCCAGCTGCTGATCGGCGTTGACGTCGAAGAAGGCGACGCCGAATACGCCAACCTGCTGCTGCGTCCATTGGCCACCAATCTGGTCAGCCTGCAGTTGGAAATGGAGCCGGCCGACATGGGCGCCGAAGAAGACGGCCATGTGCACGGTCCTGACTGCAACCACTGAAACAACCCGTAAGGAAGCGCCATGCTCGCTCTCGGCAAACTGCTTGATTTGACCCTGGCCGGACGTGAGCCGGCGGAAAAGACTCAACTGACCGTCGAAGGCGTGCGCATGCGCTGGCTGGGCGAGGGGGCGCTGGAAGTTCGCCCGCCCGAGGCTCGTGACAACGGCACTGACCTGCTGCTGTCAGCCGGTATCCACGGCAACGAGACAGCCCCCATCGAGCTGCTGGATCAACTGATCCGCAGCATTGCGCGTGGCGACCTGAAACCACGCGCACGTATTCTGTTCCTGTTCGGCAACCCCGAGGCCATGCGCCGCGGCACACGCTTCGTCGAGCAGGACGTCAACCGGCTGTTCAACGGCCGTCACGAACAAAGCGGCGGTTCCGAGGCCTTGCGGGCCTGTGAGCTCGAGCGGCTGGCGGCCAGCTTCTTCAAGCTGCCGGACCGCTACCGCCTGCATTACGACCTGCACACCGCGATCCGTGGTTCGAAGATCGAGCAGTTTGCGCTGTATCCCTGGAAAGAAGGCCGCAAGCATTCACGCCGCGAACTGGCCCGATTGCGCGCCGCAGGCATGAGCGCGGTGCTGTTGCAGAACAAGCCGTCGATCGTGTTCAGCGCCTACACCTACGATCAGCTGGGTGTCGAAGCCTTCACCCTGGAACTGGGCAAGGCCCGGCCGTTCGGTCAGAACCAGCAGGTCAACCTTGGTCCCTTGCGCGAAAGCCTGGAGCAACTGATCGAAGGCACCGAACCGGAGCCGGATGAATCGCTCGACGGCCTGCAACTGTTCAGCGTGGCGCGGGAAGTGATCAAGCGCAGCGACGCTTTCAAGTTTCATCTGGCCGATGACGTGGAGAACTTCTCGCCGCTGAAAAAAGGCTTTGTGCTTGCGGAAGACGTGAGTGATTCACGCTGGGTGGTGCAGGAAGAGGGCGCGCGGATCATCTTCCCGAACCCGAAGGTGAAGAACGGTTTGCGGGCGGGGATTCTGGTGGTGCCGGTGGCAGTGGAAGGGTTGGGGCTGGCCTGACAGGCGTTCAAACTCCGGTGGGCAAAGCCTGCCTCGCTGAATGAACTCTATAGTGTGGGAGGCGGCTTGCCGGCGATGGCGTCAGGCCAGTCACAGCCGCGTGGCCTGAAAAAACGCTTCGCCGGCAAGCCGCCTCTTATCAAACAACCTGTAAACCACTGAAGAAAC
Organism: Pseudomonas sp. fls2-241-TYG-175; assembly: GCF_030209155.1. NCBI lineage: Bacteria > Pseudomonadati > Pseudomonadota > Gammaproteobacteria > Pseudomonadales > Pseudomonadaceae > Pseudomonas > Pseudomonas sp. fls2-241-TYG-175. The sequence goes on from NZ_JARVSO010000010.1 coordinate 30,612, forward strand.
TGGATTTTGTGGGAGCGGACTTGTCCGCGAAAAGGCCAGTACATCCGACGCATATGCGGTGGCTGAAATACTGCATTCGCGGACAAGTCCGCTCCCACCTAGTTTGCTGCGCGACAGCGCTACGTCGAAGACGTGGTGGGGCCTCCCACAGGTTGCATTCACCCCCGCACATGCACCCGTTCACCCGCCGACCAGGTTTCCTTGACGGTCCTGTCATCGCCGAGGGTCATCAGCACGAACAGAATCTCTTCAATGTCCTTCGCCTGCTTCAAGCGGTAGGACAGCAGCGGCGTGGCGTTGTAGTCCAGCACCACGAAATCCGCTTCGTTGCCGACCTTGAAGCTGCCGACCTTGTCCTCCAGGCGCAGCGCCCGTGCACCACCGAGTGTGGCGAGGTACAGCGACTTGAGCGGACTCAACCGTGCGCCCTGCATCTGCATGACCTTGTACGCCTCGTTCAGCGTCTGCAGGATCGAAAAGCTGGTGCCGCCCCCGACATCGGTGCCCAGACCCACGTTGACCTTGTGCTTCTCGGTCATCGGCAGGTTGAACAGGCCGCTGCCCAGAAACAGGTTCGAGGTAGGGCAGAAGGCGATGGCCGAGCCGGTTTCTGCCAGTCGCGCGCACTGCGCGTCGCACAGGTGCACGCCGTGGGCAAACACCGAGCGTTCGCTCAGCAGGTTGAAGTGGTCGTAGACGTCCAGGTAGTGCTTGCGCTCCGGGAACAGCGCCTTGACCCATTCGACTTCCTGCAGGTTTTCACTGATGTGGGTCTGCATGTACAGGCCGGGGTATTCCTGCAGCAGTTTGCCCGCCAGCGCCAGTTGCTCGGGGCTGCTGGTCGGGGCGAAGCGCGGGGTAACGGCGTAGCTCAAACGACCTTGCCCATGCCAGCGCTCGATCAGCGCCTTGCTGTCGGCGTAGCCTGACTCGGGGGTGTCCACCAGATAGTCCGGCGCGTTGCGGTCCATCATCACCTTGCCCGCAATCATGCGCAGGTTGAGCTGTTGCGCGGCGCTGAAGAACGCCTCGACCGACTCCTTGTGCACGCTGCCGAATACCAGCGCCGTCGTGGTGCCGTTGCGCAGCAGTTCTTTGATGAAGATATCCGCGACCTGCGCCGAATGCTCAGGATCGGCGAACTGGCGCTCGCAGGGGAAGGTGTAAGTGTTGAGCCAGTCCAGCAGTTGCTCGCCATACGCACCGATCATGCCGGTCTGCGGCAGGTGGATGTGGGTGTCGATGAATCCTGGGGTGATGAGGGCGTCCGGGTATTCGATCAGCTCGACACCGTCATCCAGCGTTGCCAGTAAATCCTTGGCGTGGCCGATGGCAGTGATCCTGCCGTTTTCGATCTGCATCAGGCCGTCTGCAAAATACTCGAAGGACGCGTCAGACCCGACTTCGGCAGGGTCGGCGATGCTGTGGATGATGGCGGCGCGATAGGCTTTACGGGACGTAACTGAACTCATGGGCATCTCATGACGACCTGCTGCGACGCGAGGCGGGCAGCAGTTTGGCGATAGGTTGGGTGTTGGCGCTTTGCTGGCCGAAGTCTGCGTTGTAGGTGGCGATGACCTCGGCGGCGATGGACACGGCGATTTCAATGGGCAGCTTGCCTTTCACTTCAGCGAGCCCCATCGGGCAGCGCATGCGTTGCAGCAGGCCGGGTTCGAAACCGCGTTCACGCAGCCGGTATTCGAACTTGACCCGCTTGGTGCGCGAACCGATCAGGCCGAAGTAGCCGAAATCGCCACGCTTGAGGATGGCGGCGGTCAATTCAAGGTCGAGCTGATGGTTGTGGGTCATGACGATGCAGTAACTGCCTGCAGGCAGATTCGCGACTTCATCGACCGGTTCGTCGTTGATGATCTTTACGACGCCATCAGGCATCGATTCCGGGAATTCGTTCTCGCGGGAATCGATCCAGCGTACGCGGCAGGGCAGGCTGGCCAGCAGCGGCACCAGCGCGCGGCCCACATGCCCGGCGCCGAATACGGCAATCTGCGCGACCGGCTCGCCCATGGGCTCGAACAGCAGCACGTTCACGCCGCCGCAGCATTGGCCCAGGCTCGCGCCCAGGTTGAAGCGCTCCAGCCGGGTCTGCCGTGTGCCGCTGGCGAGCATTTCGCGGGCGATCTCCATGGCCTTGTATTCCAGATGCCCGCCACCGATGGTGTCGTGAATCCGCTCGGCACTGACCACCATCTTCGAACCGGCATTGCGCGGCGTCGAACCCAACTCCTCGATGATCGTCACCAGAATCCCAGGCTCGCCACGGGTCTGCAGTTCGGCGAGGGCGCTTATCCAGTTATTCATGGCTGCACCACGGAGCGTGAGGAACGATCAGTAGGGATCACAGGCATGCGGTTTTCCCCAGCTCGCGCATCTGCTCGCAGCCCCACAACACTTTCTCTGGCGTGGCGGGCGCGTCGATGCGGGGTTGGTGGCGGTAGTCGCCCAGACTGGCCACAGCGTCCTTGATCGCGCACCACGCGGCAATGCCCAGCATGAACGGCGGTTCGCCCACGGCCTTGGAGTGGAATACCGTGTCTTCAGGGTTCTTGCGGTTTTCCACCAGTTTGACCCGCAGGTCCAGTGGCATGTCGGCCACGGCGGGAATCTTGTACGAGGCGGGTCCTGTGGTCAGCAGTTTGCCCTTGGCGTTCCACACCAGCTCTTCGGTGGTCAGCCAGCCCGCTCCCTGAATGTAGCCGCCTTCGACCTGACCGATGTCGATGGCCGGGTTCAGCGAGGCGCCGACGTCATGCAGGATGTCGGTGCGCAGCATCTTGTATTCGCCCGTCAGCGTGTCGACGATCACTTCCGCGCAAGCCGCGCCAAAGGCGAAGTAGTAGAACGGCCGCCCCCGCGCCTGGCTGCGGTCATAGAAAATCTTCGGTGTCTTGTAATAGCCGGTGCTGGACAGCGAAACCTGACCCATCCACGCCAATTGAGCCAGCTCTGCGAACGACAGCAGCGTCTCGCCAGCCCGCACATGGCCATTGCGAAACTCGACCTGGCTTTCCTCGATCTTGAAATGTTTCGCGGCAAACTCGACCAGTCGCTGCCTGAGGATTTCAGCCGCGTTCTGCGCGGCCTTGCCGTTGAGGTCGGTGCCGCTGGACGCAGCAGTGGGCGAGGTATTGGGCACCTTGTCGGTATTGGTGGCAGTAATCTGGATGCGCTCGATATCCACCTGAAACACCTCGGCCACCACCTGCGCGACCTTGACGTTGAGGCCCTGGCCCATCTCGGTGCCGCCGTGGTTCAGGTGAATGCTGCCGTCGGTGTAGATGTGGATCAACGCACCGGCCTGATTGAGAAAGCTGGCGGTAAACGAAATGCCGAACTTGACCGGGGTCAGCGCCAGGCCTTTCTTCAGAATCGGGCTGCTGGCGTTGAACGCGCGAATCGCTTCACGGCGCTCGGCGTACTCGCAGCTCTGCTCAAGATCGGCGGTCATTTCTTCCAGCAGGTTGTGCTCGACCGTCTGGTAATAGTGGGTGACGTTGCGCTCGGTCTTGCCGTAATAGTTGGCCTTGCGCACCGCCAGCGGGTCCTTGCCCAGGTAGCGGGCGATGCAATCCATGACCTCCTCAATGGCGACCATGCCTTGTGGGCCGCCGAAGCCACGATAGGCAGTGTTGGACGCCGTGTGGGTCTTGCAGCGATGGCCGTTGATCGTCGCTTCGCCCAGGTAATAGGCGTTGTCGGCGTGAAACATGGCGCGGTCGACGATGGAGGCCGACAAGTCAGGCGAATAACCGCAGTTGCCAGCCAGATCCAGCTCGATGCCCTGGAGGCGACCGTTGTCATCGAAACCCACGTCGTACTCGATGTAGAACGGGTGGCGCTTGCCGGTCATGATCATGTCTTCGACACGTTGCAGGCGCATCTTGGTCGGCTGGCCGGTGAGGCGCGCCACCACGGCGCACAGGCACGCAGGGCTGGCCGCCTGAGTTTCCTTGCCGCCAAAGCCGCCGCCCATACGCCGCATGTCGACCACGATCCGGTTCATCGGAACGTCCAGCACTTCGGCGACCAGTTTCTGGATTTCGGTAGGGTTCTGGGTCGAGCTGTAGACGATCATGCCGCCATCTTCGGTGGGCATCACCGAGGCGATCTGTGTCTCCAGATAGAAATGCTCCTGCCCACCGATGTGCAGGCTGCCTTGCAGGCGGTGGGTCGCGCCTTGCAGCGCGGTCGCCGAATCGCCGCGCTTGTGGGTGTGGCTGTCGAGCACAAAATGCTTCTGGCGCAGGGCCTGCACCACATCCAGTACCGGTTCGAGGTCTTCGTACTCGATCACGGCGGCCATCGCGGCCTTGCGGGCGGTGTCCAGATCACGTGCAGCCACGGCCAGCACCGGCTGACCGACGAACTCGACCTTGTCGATGGCCAGCAGCGGATCGCCAGGCAGCAGCGGACCGATGTCTTTCAGGCCGGGGATGTCCTCATGAGTGATGACGATCCGCACGCCTTCAATGGCATGACACGGCGCAGTGTCGATGCTGATGATGCGTGCATGCGCACGATCCGAAAGCCGCGCATAGACGTGCAACTGATTGGGGAATTCCAGCCGGTCGTCGATGTAAACGGCCTCGCCGGACACATGTTTGTCGGCGCTGTCATGTTTGACGCTGCGCCCTGCGCCGGTGGTGATTCCCTGTTGAAAGAGATCGGCCATTTCGGCCTGAGTCTTTTGCGGGGCGTGATCAGACATAGTGAGTCACCCGCGTTGGTGTATGAGGCGTCTGCAACTCGATGAAGCACTTGCGCAGCAGGTTGCGGGCGCTCAGCAGACGGTATTCCTTGCTGGCGCGAAAGTCCGACAGCGGCGTGAAATCGTCACCCAGCGCAGCGCAGGCGTGCTCAACGGTTTCGCTGTTCCAGCGCTGACCCATCAATGCCTGCTCGCAGGCTGATGCACGTTTCGGAATCGCAGCCATGCCGCCGAATGCAACACGCGCCTCTTCGATGACACCGTCGCTGATCTGCAGGCGGAACGCGGCGCAGACGGCGGAGATATCGTCGTCCAGCCGCTTGGAGACTTTATAGGCCTTGAACACCTGACGGGCATTGGCAGTCGGCACGATGATTTTTTCAATGAACTCGCTTTCCTGGCGCGCCGTGACCTTGTAATCGATGAAGTAATCTTCCAGCGCCAGCGTGCGCTGGGTGTCGCCTTTGCGCAGCACGATCTGCGCGCCAAGGGCGATCAGCAGTGGCGGGGCGTCGCCGATGGGTGAAGCGTTGCCGATATTGCCCCCCAGCGTGCCCTGATTGCGAATCTGCAACGACGCGAAGCGTTGCAGCAGTTCGCCGAAGTCGGGGTACTCGGCTTCCAGCGCGGCATAACAATCGGTCAGCGGCGTGGCGGCACCGATTTCCAGGCGATCTTCGAAACGCTCGACGCGCTTCATCGCCTCGATGTGCCCCACGTAGATCATCACCGGCAGTGGCTTGTGAAACTGGGTAACTTCCAGTGCCAGGTCGGTGCCGCCCGCCAACAGGCGAGCCTGAGGGTTTGCGTCGTACAGGTCCGCGAGGTCGGCTACGGTCAGCGGGATCAGACAGCGTTTTTCACCGTCGTTCAGCTCGCCGGTCTGCTGCGGGGTGATGGCGCGCAAGCGCTCGATGGTCTGCGCCTGACGCTGGTCGAACTGATCGGGCTCACGCTGCCCGCACGCCTGTTCGGCAGCGGCCAGAATCGGGCGATAACCCGTGCAACGACACAGGTTGCCAGCCAGTGCTTCGTGGGCCTGATGCGCATCGGCCTGATCGCTGTTCTTCTGCAGGGCAAACAGCGACATCACGAAACCCGGTGTGCAGAAGCCGCATTGCGAGCCGTGGCACTCGACCATGGCCTGCTGCACGCTGTGCAGGCGGCCCTGGTGTTTGAGGTCCTCTACGCTGATCAACTGCTTGCCGTGCAGCGAAGCCACGAACGTCAGGCATGAATTGAGGCTGCGATAGCGCAGCTGTTGCTCGCCCGTTACGTCGGTTTGCAGCTCTCCCACCACAACGGTGCAGGCGCCGCAGTCACCGCTGGCGCACCCTTCCTTGGTGCCGGGCTTGTGTGCCTGCTCGCGCAGGTAGGTCAGCACGGTCATGTTCGGATCGAGGGTTCGCTCGGTCTTTAGCTCTTGGTTCAAAAGGAACTGAATCACGGCGTAATGCCCTCAATTGGCTTCCATCGGACATGTCGATGAATCTATCAGCTTTGTTTATTGGGTCAATTTGTTTCTGACTTTCGGGTCAGGAAATCAGGTTTTCGGCACCTCTGCCGATCAAAAACGTCACACCTGTTGAATTGCCTGTCAGGCAATGGTCGAGGTTTTGCGTGTTTCGTGCCAGATTCGAGGAATGTGGCCCTGCGCCATGCCCTTGGGTTGCGATACACTCCGCCTCTTGTACGAAGAACTGGTTTTTGAAGGATACTCATGACGTTCAAGGCACCGGACAGCCTCGCTGAGCAGATAGCCCATCACCTTGCAGAACGGATCATCCGCGGTGAACTCAAGCCTGGAGAGCGGATTCAGGAGCAAAAGGTCACGCAGGCGTTGAACGTCAGCCGTGGTTCCGTGCGCGAAGCATTGCTGATTCTGGAGCGCCGCCATCTGGTGGCAATCCTGCCGCGTCGTGGTGCGCAGGTCACGGTGCTCAATGCCCACAATGTCACCAGTCTGTGCACGCTGATGAGTGAGCTGTACATTCTGCAGGCCAATGCCGTGGCCGAGCACTGGAAGACCGAGGCGGACCTTGCGCCGTTTGTGGCCATCCAGGAGCGTCTTCGGGCCAGCCTGGAGAGCCAGGACGTGAAGGCATTCGTCGAAGAAAGTTTCAATGTCATGCGCGCGGCGTATCCATTCGCCAATAACCCGTATCTGGAGGAAACCATCGAGAATCTGCAGCCGTCCATGAGTCGCAGCTATTTCCTGGCCCTCGAGCAGCGCAAGGCGGAGATGAGCGATTACCTCGAACTGTTCGGGCAATTGCTTGAAGCCGTCGTTGCGCGCGATCTGGCGCAGATTCGTGTGGTGCTCATCAACTATGGCCAGCGCAGTTGTCAGCTGGTGCTCGCTGCATTGACGGCAGGCTGACCCCATGCGTCTGAAGTGCATCAAGCTGGCGGGGTTCAAATCCTTCGTCGACCCCACCACGGTGAACTTCCCCAGCAACATGGCGGCCGTTGTCGGCCCCAATGGTTGCGGAAAATCCAACATCATCGACGCCGTGCGCTGGGTCATGGGCGAAAGTTCGGCCAAGAACCTGCGCGGCGAGTCGATGACCGACGTCATCTTCAACGGTTCGACCAGTCGCAAGCCGGTCAGTCAGGCCAGCATCGAGCTGGTGTTCGACAACTCCGACGGCACACTGGTGGGCGAATACGCTGCCTATGCGGAAATTTCCATTCGCCGCAAAGTGACCCGCGACAGCCAGAACAGCTATTACCTCAACGGCACCAAATGCCGTCGTCGTGACATCACCGACATCTTCCTTGGGACTGGCCTGGGGCCACGCAGCTACTCGATCATCGAGCAGGGCATGATCTCCAAGCTGATCGAAGCCAAGCCCGAGGATCTGCGCAACTTTATCGAGGAAGCGGCGGGCATTTCCAAGTACAAGGAACGCCGCCGTGAAACCGAGAACCGCATCCGCCGTACCCACGAGAACCTGGCGCGCCTGACCGACCTGCGCGAAGAGCTGGAGCGCCAGCTCGAGCGTTTGCATCGTCAGGCCCAGGCGGCCGAGAAGTATCAGGAATACAAGACCGAAGAACGCCAACTCAAGGCGCAGTTGTCGGCGTTGCGTTGGCAGGCGTTGAACGAACAGGTGGGTCAGCGCGAAGCCGTGATCGGTGGTCAGGAAGTCGGCTTTGAAGCACTGGTCGCTGATCAGCGCAGTGCCGATGCCAGCATCGAACGATTGCGTGACGGCCATCACGACCTCTCCGAACGCTTCAATCTGGTGCAGGGGCGCTTCTATTCGGTGGGCGGCGACATCGCCCGCGTCGAGCAAAGCATTCAGCACGGCCAGCAGCGTTTGCGTCAGTTGCAGGACGACTTGCGCGAAGCCGAGCGCGCCCGCCAGGAAACCGAATCGCACCTGGGGCACGACACCACGCTGCTGGCCACGCTCAGCGAAGAGCTGGAGATGCTCGAGCCCGAGCAGGAGATGACCAGCGCGGCCGCCGAAGAATCGGCCATCGCCCTGGAAGACGCCGAAGCCGCCATGCACGGCTGGCAGGAAAAGTGGGATGTGTTCAATCAGCAGTCCGCCGAGCCGCAGCGTCAGGCTCAGGTTCAGCAATCGCGCATCCAGCAGTTGGAGCAGAGCATGGAGCGGCTGGCCGAGCGCCAGCGGCGTCTGGGCGAAGAGCGTCAGTTGCTGGCTGCCGACCCTGAAGACGCGGCGATTCTGGAACTGAGCGAAGACCTCGCCACCCGTGACATGACCCTCGAAGAACTGCACATGGGCGAAGAGCAGGCAGTCGAGCGTCTTGAACAATTGCGCGAAGCCTTGCAGCGCGCCAATCAGGACCAGCAGCAGGCGCAAGGCGAGTTGCAGCGCCTCAATGGCCGACTGGCTTCGCTGGAAGCCCTGCAACAGGCCGCCCTCGACCCTGACACCGGCACCGCCGAATGGCTGCGCGATCAGCACCTGGATCAGCGCCCGCGTCTGGCGGAAAGCCTCAAGGTAGACGCCGGTTGGGAAATGGCCGTCGAAACGGTGCTTGGCGCTGATTTGCAGGCCGTACTGGTCGATGACTTCGACGGGCTGGACGTGGCGAACTTCCAGCAGGGCGATCTGCGCCTGCTGAGCGCTGGGGCCGATACCCAGCGCGTCGCAGGCAGTCTGCTCGACAAAGTTGAAAGCGATATCGACCTGTCGGCCTGGCTGGGGCAGGTGATCCCGGTCAACGACCTGGACGAGGCGCTCGCCCGGCGTGGTCAACTGGCGGCGGGGCAGAGCCTGATCAGTCGCGACGGCTACTGGGTCGGACGTCACTTCCTGCGGGTAAGACGTGCCAGCGAAGCGCAGAGCGGCGTGCTGGCCCGCGGTCAGGAATTGCAGCAGCTCGGTCTGGAGCGTGACGAACGCGAAGCGACGCTGGCTGCTTTGGAAGAACAACTGTTGAGCCTGCGCGAGCAGCAATCGCAACAGGAAGAATCAAGAGAGCAACTGCGCCGTCGCGTGCAGGACGAGACGCGTCAGCAGAGCGAGCTCAAGGCGCAGCTGTCGGCAGCCAGGGCCAAGGTCGAACAGCTGACTCTGCGCCGTACCCGTCTGGATGAAGAGCTGGCCGAGCTGGGCGAGCAGCGCGCACTTGAACATGAGCATCTGGGTGAGTCACGTCTGGAACTGCAGGACGCGCTCGACGCCATGGCGCTGGATACCGAACAGCGCGAAGTGCTGCAGGCCCAGCGTTACAGCCTGCGCGAGCGGCTTGACCGTGTGCGTCAGGAAGCCCGCCTGCACAAGGACCGCAGCCATCAACTGGCGGTGCGTCTGGGGTCACTCAAGGCGCAACATGACTCGACACGTCAGGCGCTTGAACGTCTGCAGATGCAGTCAGAGCGCTTGACGGAAAAGCGCGAGCAATTGAGCCTCAACCTGGAAGAGGGTGAGGCGCCGCTGGAAGAACTGCGGCTTAAGCTGGAAGAATTGCTTGAGCGGCGCATGGTGGTCGATGACGAGATGCGCATCGCCAAGAACGCGCTGGAAGACGCTGACCGCGAACTGCGTGACGCCGAGAAGCGCCGCACCCAGGCTGAACAGCAATCGCAGTTGCTGCGGGGTCAGCTCGAACAGCAGCGCCTGGAATGGCAGGCCCTGACAGTACGTCGCAAGGCCTTGCAGGACCAGTTGCATGAAGACGGCTACGACCTGCACGGCGTCCTCGCCACGCTGACCCCGGAAGCCAGCGAACAGGCCGCCGAGCTGCAACTGGAAAGTCTTGCCGGCCGTATTCAGCGCCTCGGCGCGATCAACCTGGCGGCCATCGACGAGTACCAGCAGCAGTCCGAGCGCAAGCGCTATCTGGATGCCCAGGACGCCGATCTGGTGGAGGCGCTGGAGACGCTCGAGAACGTGATCCGCAAGATCGACAAGGAGACGCGAAATCGCTTCAAAGAGACCTTCGATCAGATAAATAGCGGAATTCAGGCACTTTTCCCAAAAGTTTTCGGTGGCGGCTCCGCTTATTTGGAACTGACGGGCGAAGATTTACTCGATACAGGGGTAACAATCATGGCGCGTCCCCCCGGCAAGAAGAACAGCACCATTCATTTGCTGTCCGGCGGGGAAAAGGCACTAACTGCACTGGCATTGGTTTTTGCCATTTTCAAACTCAATCCGGCACCGTTCTGCATGCTCGACGAGGTCGATGCACCACTGGACGATGCCAACGTCGGTCGATATGCCCGGCTCGTGAAGGAAATGTCACAAACCGTACAATTCATCTATATCACCCACAACAAGATCGCCATGGAAATGGCTGATCAACTGATGGGTGTCACCATGCATGAGCCAGGCTGTTCGCGGCTGGTTGCGGTGGATGTGGAAGAGGCCATGGCGCTGGTGGATGCCTAGGTCGGGACCTGTGATTTTCCGGGGAAAACGGTTTGTGGATGCCTGAAAGTGTGACGGTCGTGCGGTAGATATCAATTTGCGCACCAAAGAGGTGTAACAGACGGTGTAAAGTTACCTTTGGTCGTGCTAGTTTAGCGGCTACTTTTTATTTTTCCGTGGGCAAAATGCCAGTCAGAACATAGACTTGGCACCACGTATTAAAGGGGTTTAGGCCCTTATTTTCAGAATTCTTCATTAGAGGCACTGGATTACATGGAAATCGGTCTGCGCGAGTGGCTGATCGTCATCGGCATAATTGTCATTGCCGGTATTCTCTTCGATGGCTGGCGCCGTATGCGCGGCGGCAAGGGAAAACTGAAATTCAGGCTGGACCGGAGCTTTTCCAACCTTCCGGACGACGAGGAACCGAGCTCGGCCGAAGTGCTGGGGCCGCCCCGTGTGCTGGATACGCATAAAGAGCCGCAACTGGACGAGCACGACCTGCCGTCGATGAGCGCCAGCCCGCGAGACAACGTTCGTGAGAACGCTCGCGAGGCCAAGCGCAGCAACAGCGACAAGAAACGCAAGGGCGAGCCGCAACAGGGCGATCTGAATCTGGACATGGGCGGTCCGAGCCTGTTCACCGGCCGTGACGACGACTTCCCGGACGACAAGCCGACACACATCATCACTGAAGAAAAGGACCTGCCTCCGGTCGAGGAAGTACTGGTCATCAGCGTTATCTCGCGCAGCGAAAGCGGCTTCAAGGGTCCGGCCTTGTTGCAGAACATTCTGGAAAGCGGCCTGCGTTTCGGCGAGATGGACATCTTCCATCGTCACGAAAGCATGGCGGGCAACGGCGAGGTGCTGTTCTCCATGGCCAATGCGGTCAAGCCGGGCGTTTTCGATCTGGACGACATCGACCATTTCAGCACCCGTGCCGTGAGCTTCTTCCTGGGTCTGCCGGGTCCTCGTCATCCGAAGCAGGCGTTCGACGTCATGGTCGCGGCAGCACGCAAGCTCGCTCATGAGCTGGACGGCGAGCTGAAAGATGACCAGCGCAGCGTAATGACCGCGCAGACCATCGAGCACTACCGCCAGCGCATCGTCGAATTCGAACGCCGCGCCCTGACTCAGCGTCGCGGCTGAGTCTGCTGTGCCAGCCCTCGTTGAACCGCATTCGCTGCGTTCGGCAAGGGCTGGAGACCGGTACAACAGAACCACCCGATCGAGCAGCCCAGGCTGCTCTTTTGCTTTTTGAGAGAACACCGTATGAAGGCCGTCGAAACCCGAATCCTGGAACTGCGCGCAGAGCTGGATCAGCATAACTACCGCTACCACGTTCTGGATGAGCCCAGCATTCCCGATGTCGAGTACGACCGCCTGTTCCACGAGCTAAAAGCGCTGGAAGCCGAGAACCCGCATCTGGTCACGCCTGATTCGCCCACGCAGCGTGTCGGCAGCGCGGCCCTGTCGGCGTTCACCCAGGTGCGTCATGAAATGCCGATGCTCAGCCTGGGCAACGCCTTCGAAGAAAACGACATGCACGAGTTCGACCGTCGGGTGACCGAAGGCCTGGACCTGCCCGAAGGTAGCCGCAAGGTTCAGTACAGCTGCGAACCCAAGCTCGACGGTCTGGCGGTCAGCCTGCTGTACCGAGACGGCGCGCTGGTCCGTGGCGCGACGCGGGGCGATGGGGCGACCGGCGAAGACATCAGCGTCAACGTGCGCACCGTGCGCAACATCCCGCTCAAGCTGCATGGCACTGGCTGGCCTGAAGTGCTGGAGGTGCGGGGCGAAGTGTTCATGTCCAAGGCCGGTTTCGAACGGCTCAACGCCAGCCAGCTGGAAATCGGCGGCAAGACCTTCGCCAATCCGCGCAACGCCGCAGCGGGCAGCCTGCGTCAGCTGGACTCCAAGATTACTGCCAACCGCCCGCTGGAATTCTGCGGTTACGGTCTGGGGCAGATTTCCGCCGAAGTGGCCGACACCCATGTCGGCGTACTCAATCAGCTCAAGGAATGGGGCGTGCCGGTCAGTCGCGAGCTCAAGCTCGCCAACGGCATCGAAGAGTGTCTGGCCTATTACCACGACATCGGCGAGCGACGTCTGTCGCTGAGCTACGAGATCGACGGCGTGGTGTTCAAGGTCAACAAGCTCGCCGATCAGCGTGAACTGGGTTTCCGTGCCCGCGAACCGCGCTGGGCGATTGCCCACAAATTCCCGGCCATGGAAGAGCTGACCGAACTGCTGGACGTTGAATTCCAGGTCGGACGCACTGGCGCAGTGACGCCGGTTGCGCGCCTCAAGCCGGTCAAGGTCGCCGGTGTGACGGTTGCCAATGCGACCCTGCATAACATGGACGAAGTGGCGCGCCTGGGTCTGATGATCGGCGACACGGTGATCATTCGCCGGGCCGGTGATGTGATTCCGCAAGTCGTGCAGGTGGTCATGGAGCGTCGTCCTAAGACTGCCAAGCCTGTCGAAGTTCCGAAGACCTGCCCGGTGTGTGGCTCGCATGTCGAACGCACCCAGCTGGTCAAGCGCAGCAAGGGCAAGGAAACCGTCAGCGAAGGCGCGGTTTACCGCTGCGTCGGTCGTCTGGCCTGCGGCGCGCAGCTCAAGCAGGCCATCATCCATTACGTGTCGCGTCGTGCCATGGACATCGAAGGTCTGGGTGACAAGACCATCGAGCAACTGGTGGACGAAAAACTCATCGGCTCGCCCGCCGATCTGTACAAGCTTGAGTACGAGCAGATCATCGACCTGGAGGGTTTTGCGAAAATCTCCAGCGAAAAACTGCTCAAGGCAATTGCCGACAGCCGTCAGCCGACGCTGTCGCGCTTCATCTACGCGCTGGGCATCCCGGATGTCGGCGAGGAAACGGCCAAGGTGCTGGGTCGTTCGCTGGCGTCGCTGGAGCGGGTCAAAAAGGCCTTGCCGGAGGTGCTGACTTACCTGCCGGACATCGGCATGGAAGTCGCTTACGAGATCCACAGCTTCTTCGAGGACGAGCACAACCGCAACGTGATCGACGCGCTGCTGGGCGAGTGCGGCCTGCAACTGCAGGATCAGGGTGAGCTGGGCGCCGAATTTGCCGCCAGCACCACCCTGGATGGACTGATCGACAAGCTGCACGTGCCTTCGGTAGGTCCGGGTGCTGCGCTGAAGCTGGCCGAGAAGTTCGGCACGCTGGACGCGATCATCGGCGCGGACTGGCTGGACATGCGCCAGGCGCTGCCCGAAAAGCAGGCCAAGGCCGTACGCGATTTCTTTGACGACACCGCCAACGCCGAGCGTGCACGTGCCATCGAGGCGCAGCTCAAAGAGTTCGGCATGCACTGGCGTAGCGAGAAAAAAGCCGTGGAAGGCTTGCCGCTGGCCGGGCAGACCTGGGTGCTGACCGGTACGCTGGAACGCATGAGCCGGGACGTCGCCAAGGAGAAGCTCGAAAGCCTGGGCGCCAAGGTGTCCGGGTCAGTGTCGGCGAAGACCCACACCGTCGTCGCAGGGCCGGGGGCGGGGTCGAAGCTGACCAAGGCCAATGAGCTGGGCCTCACCGTTCTGGATGAGGATGCATTGCTGGCGCGCCTGACCGAGCTGGGTGTGTCGGTGGATTGAGGGGCCGGCTCTATGATCCTGCCCATCGCTACTGTGGGAGGCGGCTTGCCGGCGATCCTTTTTCTGAAGCGACCTATCAGTGACTGAACTGACGCCATCGCCGGCAAGCCGCCTCTTATCAAACAACCTGAACCACTGAAGAAACGCGATTTGTGGGAGCGGACTTGTCCGCGAAAAGGCCGGTACATCCGACGCGTATGCAGTGGCTGAAACGCTGCATTCGCGGACAAGTCCGCTCCCACTGAGTTTGCTACGCGACAGCGCTCCGTCGAAGACGTGGTGGAGCCTCCCACGGGGTATGCATTCAGTCAGTCACTTTCGTTTTGGCCCCCGTTTTGCGCGTCTTCCCGACTTGTGTATAGCGATGAGCGCAGGCGCGTGGGAGTGATCGATGCGGACGCGAAAACCTGCGTCTTTCGCCTTTATTCACTGACCCGAATAATATTTTGAACCCCTGAAGCCCCTACATGATCTAGTCCATGCAAGGCCCACGGGAGATCGCCATGTATCGCTTTTTCGAGCAATTGAGTTCACGTATCACCGCGCCTTTCGTCGGTGAGACCAAACGCAACAGTAAAGTCTGGCAGTGCCAGTGCGGACAGTCGGTGTTTTTCCCCAATACCCAATGCTTGGCGTGCTCGGCAGCGCTGGGCTATCTGCCTGAGCAGGGGCGTATTGCGGCGCTGGAGCCTGGGGCCGAGCCTACTACGTGGCGTCTGAGCGATGAGCCGGATGCAGGCGTTTATCGGCGGTGTGCCAACCTCGACACGCCAGCGGCCTGCAACTGGCTGTTTCCGGCCCACAACATGGGTGAGTTCTGCGTTGCCTGCAGCCTGAACCGTACCATTCCAGACCTTTCAGTACCGGAAAACGGCGAGCGCTGGCGTAAGGTCGAGACTGCCAAGCGGCGTCTGGTCGCACAGCTGATTTCGCTGGGGCTGCAGGTCATTCCCAAGACAGTCGATGAAGAAGCCGGTCTGGCCTTCGACTTTGTAGGCGTCGATCTGGAAGGCAATCTGCCAACCACCGGTCATGCCAACGGCCTGATCACGCTGAACATCGAAGAAGCCGACGACGCACACCGCGAAGCCATGCGCGTGCAGATGCACGAACCCTATCGCACCTTGCTCGGCCATTTCCGCCACGAAGTCGGCCACTACTACTGGGACCGGCTGATCGCCAACACCTATTGGCAGGAAAGTTACCGCAACCTTTTTGGTGACGAGCGAGCCAGCTATGCCGACGCGCTGGATCACCACTACAAGAACGGCGCGCCTGACAATTGGCAGGAAAGCTTCGTCAGCGCGTACGCCACCATGCACCCGTGGGAAGACTGGGCCGAAACCTGGGCGCATTACCTGCACATGATGGACGCGGTCGACACGGCGCTGGGCTTCGGCATGAGCGCCCGCGATATGGAGCTCGATTATAAGCCGTTCCCGCTGGAAACGCTGTTCGACCCACAACACCCTGGCGGCCCGGCATTCCTGTCGTTCGTCAACGCCTGGATCGAACTGGCCAGCATGCTTAACGAACTGTCACGCAGCATGGGTCAGCCTGATTTCTACCCGTTCGTGCTGCCCCCTGCAGTCATCGCCAAACTGCACTTCATCCATCTGGTGATTCAGGATGCCGGTGGCAAGGCGGACGAGGTGTTGCAGGCTCAGTAAACGCGGACCTTAGGAGCGCGCTTGCCCGCGATGGCATTGGCGCGGTGTATCAGCTGATCCGCTTCATCGTTCATCGCCGGCAAGCCGTCTCCCACGAGAGCGTGCGCCAGCTTTAAAGCTTCAACACCAGCCGTCGCTCAAAGCCTATCCGTCCGCGATAGGCTTCGCCGGTATCAATCCAGCCTTGCCCGACATACAAACCGATAGCCGCTGCATTGTCGGCATCCACCGACAGCATCAGTTGCTGGATGTCCGGCCACTTCAGGCTCAACGCTGCTGGCAACGCCTTCAGGCACACCTTGCCCAGCCCTTTGCCCTGTTCTCTACGATCAATCTGCAATGCGTGCAAGGTCGCGGTCGCGTCCTCCAATGCCCAATGCGGCAGGCAATCCCCACGCTTGAGCATGAAAAAGCCCTTGGGCACTTCATCAACCAAAAACACGAAGCCTGCGATGTCAGCGCTGGGATTGACCAGCAGGGTATTGAGCGCAGCGTGGATATCGCCCGAGAACTGGATCTGTTCCGGCGCGATCTGGAGCGTTTCGAGCTGTCGGCATTGAGTCGGTGTAAGTTCTTCGTAGCTGACCAATCGAGTCTGCATGGGCAACCTGTCGGCTGATGATGATCGGAAGGGCAGGGTACAGGATCATTCTGCCTCTCTTCCAGCGCCCGGAGTTCGTCCCGGCCCCGGCACACAAGTACTTGAGCCTGATCGAAATTTTTATCCAAGCCAGTGGTTGTAAACTTGCTCCAGACCGGTACAATGGCGCGGCTCGCCAACTGGTGAGCGTCGTTATGGTGACCCCATCGGTCCCCCCGCAACGATTACCCGTGAACCTGGTCAGATCCGGAAGGAAGCAGCCACAGCGGGAACATTGTGTGCCGGGGTGTGGCTGGTGGGGGCACCACCTTAACGAACTTCTGTCGGTCCTCGACGCAGCAACATACCCAGCCTCTGTCCAAGCACTCGATCTGGATCTTCCGTTCAGTCATGTCGTCGCATCAGGCATCGATATCCTTTCCCTGGATAATCGACGCCAACGCTCAGTGCATCTGTCTTCCTACAGCCCACCCTCAAGAAATATCCGGCGGCGTTCCTTGCGGCCTATGTTCTCGTGTTTGCAGACGTCATAAAGCGCTTCGAAGCGGCTCATCTCGACGTCATCACACTGGGTCATTCGATAAACCAGGCTGTCGTAGTCCGCTTCGGTAATGAACTTGTACAAGCCGCGTCGATAGAGAAAGCCCGTTTGAAAGGCCAGCGTTTCGGCAGAGTAGGGTGTCGGCCCGACAAAGCAGTTTTCCATGTCGATGACTTTCATCGGTTCGGCGTTGTTCTCGTCGAGCATGATGTTCAGCGCGGAGAAGTCCATGTGGTAGATGCCCTTGGCATTGCTGCGTTGCAGCAGCTCAAGTGCATGTTCCACGAACCACTGAACGCGTTGCGGATGTTGCTCAAGCCAGTCCTGGCCGTCGCAATAGCCGTCCAGCAGTTCGGTCAGCAGCAGGGTTTCCTGTACAAGGCCCAGACCGCGGCGGATGTAGCCGAAGCCGATGATGGAGGGCGAGGGTATCCCGCGCTGACTGGCGGCCAGGGTGTTGTGCAGTTCTTCCACCGCCCAATCATAACGGCCATCTGCGGTCTGTCGCCCGAGCGTCACGCGCAAGCGGGATTTCAGGCTTTCGAGCAGTTGAGACTTGGCAAACAGCCGGGTGTCGCCGGCCAGTAGCGGTCCGCTGATGCGCTTGCGGGATTTGCTCTTGGGCTGGTCGAACCAGCGGCTGACGGAGTCGAGCAGTTCGGCGGAAGGTGGCTGGTTGAAGTGAAAGGTTGCGTTCTCCACCTGATGCGTATGCAAAAAGCTGGAAAGTGCTGTCGATACCGAAAGCATGATCGAGTCCATTCCGGGTGTGCGTGAAAGGCTGAGTGGTTCAGCTCTGAATATGTAAGGCAGTAACTAGTGTCTTGCGATTAGTTGAAGTATTGTCTTTTTGTTCGACAATTCGGGCTGTTAATGGTGATGTTCACGCTTTCAGTGCATGAGTGCGATGAGTGCCCAATTATATGCCGTAAGCGCTCTAGGCTGCTCCTTACAGGACGCCTGAGCGAGGCGTATCGGCAGGTTTCAGCAGATCCTTAGTTCAAGTTTGCCTATTTCTCTGCAAATTTTCCGCCAATGTAGATGGTTGGATGAATGTACAGAAAATTGCACTGAACGCCTTGGCACCAATGCCACCTAATCCTCTACGCGTCGCTTGAAACCGTGTTACGGCAAGGGGCATATCAGGTCGCTGCGGGTGTCAAAGGCTTTTCGGTCGGGCGTCTCGCAGCAATGCAGCCGGGGGACCGAATGGAACATGACATCATCGTCTTTTTTACAGACTCGCAATTTCTGGGGATATCACTGGCGAACTGGATTCTGGCTATCGTCGCTTCGACGCTGAGCTTCATTCTGGTTCGCGGTGCAATCGGCTTTGTGTTGCGCAAGATCCGCACACGATCCTCCGCGCCCAATGCGCATTTGAGTTACATCGCCGTCGAGGTGTTATCCGGCACCAGCAATACGCTGATATTGCTGGCGTCACTGCTGATCGGGGTCGGCATGCTCGACCTGCCGGAGCGCTGGCTCGGACGTGTCAGTAGCCTGTGGTTTGTGGTCGCGGCGTTGCAGGTCGGGCTGTGGGCGAATCGGGCGATTGCGCTGGCGCTGTATCGCTACTTCGCGCGTCACAGCACCACCAGCACCTTTCAAGGCAGTGCGCTGGCGACCTTGAGCCTCTGGGGCGCGAAGGTGCTGTTGTGGGCCACGGTGCTGATGGCGATGCTGTCCAACGTCGGGGTCAACATCACGGCGTTTGTGGCCAGTCTCGGCGTGGGCGGTATCGCCGTGGCGCTGGCGGTGCAGAACATTCTTGGCGACGTCTTCGCCTCGCTGGCCATCGCGGTGGATAAACCGTTCGAGATTGGCGACTTCATTGTCGTGGGTTCGCTTTCAGGCACTGTCGAGCATGTTGGCCTGAAGACCACGCGTATTCGCAGTCTGGGCGGTGAGCAGATCGTCATGGCCAATGCCGACATGATCGGCAGCACCATTCAGAACTACAAGCGGCTGCAGGAACGGCGCATCGTCTTCGATTTCAGGCTGACGTACGATTGTTCCGTTGACCAGGTGCGTGAAGTACCGAAGAAGGTCGAAGAGATCATTCGCCGCCTGAAGAACGCGCGTTTCGACCGTTCGCATTTCCGCAGCTTTGGCGAGACGTCGCTGGAGTTCGAGACGGTCTACATCGTGCTCGACCCCAGCTACAACGTCTATATGGACGTGCAGCAGACGATCAATCTAGAAATCATGGAAGCGTTTGCCGACATGGATGTGCGTTTTGCCTTCCCGTCACGCACGGTGTACGTGGCGTCCCTGCCCGAGTCCAGAGCGTCGAAGCGGACCGCTCTGGAAATGGACAAGGCTCAGGCCTGACAGCCGATTCAGGCTTTGTGATGGTTGCTGAATTGCAAGGCGTTGGTGAGATCGCCCATGGGCTGCTGGCCCCGGGCGACCATTGCGTCGTCGCGACGCTTGAGGCCGTCGAGCTTTTCCAGGCCGTGAACGCGAGTGATCAGGCGCAGGATCGACGCGGTGTCGTAGACGGTGTGGTCGACCGAGCCTTTGCGGGCAAACGGTGAGATGACCAGCGCCGGGATCCGTGTACCGGGGCCGAAACGGTCGCCCTTGGGCGGTGCCACGTGGTCCCACCAGCCGCCGTTCTCATCCATGGTGATCACGATCACCATATTTTCCCATTGCGGACTGTTACGCAGCACCTTGACCACACGGTCTATGTGTCGGTCGCCCGACGCCACGTCGGCATAGCCTGCGTGCATGTTCAGGTTGCCCTGAGGCTTATAGAAGGTAACGGCAGGCAGCTTGCCTGCTTGGGCATCGGCCAGAAAACGATTGGTGCTCGCTTCGTCACCCAGGCCACCATCACGCAACCGGCGTTTACGCTCGACAGGGTTCTGCGGGCCTTGCTTTACGAAGTAGTTGAACGGCTGGTGATGGTATTGAAAGTTGGGGATCTTCGGGATACCGGTGGAATCCTTGAATTCATCCAGCGTGACCTGCCAGGCGCCTGCGTACCACGCCCAGTCGATGTCCTTCTTCGACAGCTTGTCGCCGATGTGCTCATGATTCTGCGGCACCAGCACGTTGGCCAGATCCGGCTTGGAATAGTCGGGGTTCTGCGGGTCGCGCAGCCAGGTCGGCCAGTAGGGCGGGGCCAGGGTGTTGACCGCATAGTTATCCGGGGTGATCGCGCTGGGGCCAAATTGCGGCGGTCCTTCCATGGCGCTGGCGGGGGACTTGTCCAGCGGCTTGAGGCGCGGGTCTTCCGGGTTGTCGCTTTGCAGCGTGGCGATCTGCGATTTGGCGGGCGAGTTGGCGGCATCGGGATAGATCGGGGCCGTCGCTGAAATCAGGTACTGGTGGTTGAGGAACGAGCCGCCGAAAGCACCCTGAAAAAAGTTGTCGCACAGCACGAATTCTTTCGCCACGTCCCACAGTCGCAGTGAGTATTGTGTTTGCGCATATTGGCCCATGGTCAGTCCGCCGGAATCGGCCCAGGCCACAAAACGGTCGTTCTTGCCTTCGTTGATCTGCATCTGGTTTTGATAGAACACATGCCACAGGTCACGGGTGACCAGGCTCAGCGGCAGGTCTTCATTGTTCGGACCCTTGAGCGGGAAGGGCGCGTTGGGCAGGTTTTCCTGAAACTGCACGCCAGCCGGGTAGGTCACGCCATCGACGCTCTGCGGACCGACCTGCAGCACGCCGCCCCAGGCGGGCGGCAGTTTGCTCAGCAGACTGCCATCGCGGTCACGTTGTTCATAATCAGCGGCCTTGAGGGAAGACAGCGGCTTTTCAACGCCTGGAAAGTTGCCGAACAGGTTGTTGAAACTGCGGTTTTCCGCGTAGATCACCACGACTGTCTTGACGTTGTCGTGCAGGGCCTTGTCCAGTGCTGCGCCGGTCAGGTGCTTCTCGGCTGCGGCAGGTGGCTTTTCACCGGCGGTGACGTAACTGCTGAGCGTAACGCCTGCGCCCAATGCTGCCATGCCGCCCAGAAAGCGACGACGGCTGGGGTGGAGGGTGGACTCGTCGTCGGGTCTGTCGGTCATCGCGAATACCTGTCTGAATTATGTGTTACCAAAGATTTCAGGCGAGCGTAGCGATGGAATATGACGCTATTGCTACAGCGCGAACAGCCTCTATTGATGAAAACATGTTCACGAACGGGCAAATTCGGCCGTCAGGCCACAATAAGCAGGACACCGGATGCAATTTTGTCCCTGCTCGGCTAGCATTGGCGGTCTTCCGCTTACCAGTCGCGACGGTTTTCAATGAGTTATCAGGTTCTTGCACGTAAATGGCGTCCGCGCTCGTTCCGCGAAATGGTCGGCCAGACACATGTGTTGAAGGCCCTGATCAACGCGCTCGACAGCCAGCGCCTGCACCACGCCTATCTGTTCACCGGCACGCGCGGTGTGGGCAAGACCACCATCGCGCGCATCATTGCCAAATGCCTGAACTGCGAAACCGGCATTACCTCAACGCCTTGCGGCGTCTGTTCGGTGTGCAAGGAGATCGATGAGGGTCGTTTCGTCGACCTGATCGAGATCGACGCCGCCAGCCGTACCAAGGTCGAAGACACGCGTGAGTTGCTCGACAACGTGCAGTACGCGCCGAGTCGCGGACGCTTCAAGGTCTACCTGATCGACGAAGTGCACATGCTGTCCAGCCACTCGTTCAACGCCTTGCTCAAGACGCTTGAAGAACCGCCGCCCTACGTCAAGTTCATCCTGGCGACGACCGATCCGCAAAAGCTGCCGGCGACCATTCTGTCGCGCTGCCTGCAGTTTTCTCTGAAGAACATGACGCCGGAACGTGTGGTCGAGCATTTGACCCACGTGCTGGGTGTCGAGAACGTGCCGTTCGAAGACGACGCGCTGTGGTTGCTGGGCCGCGCCGCCGATGGTTCGATGCGCGACGCCATGAGCCTGACCGATCAGGCGATTGCCTTCGGTGAAGGCAAGGTCATGGCTACCGATGTGCGCGCCATGCTTGGCACGCTGGACCATGGTCAGGTGTTCGATGTGCTGACCGCGTTGCTGGAAGGCGATGCACGTGGCGTGCTTGAAGCCGTGCGCCATCTGGCCGAGCAGGGGCCTGACTGGAACGGTGTGCTCTCGGAAATTCTTAACGTGCTGCACCGCGTGGCGATTGCCCAGGCGCTGCCCGAGGGTGTCGACAACGGTCACGGCGACCGTGATCGCGTCCTCGCTCTGGCGCAGGCGCTGCCGGCCGAAGACGTGCAATTCTATTATCAGATGGGCCTGATCGGCCGACGTGACCTGCCTCTGGCGCCCGACCCGCGTGGCGGTTTCGAGATGGTGCTGCTGCGCATGCTGGCGTTCCGGCCGGCCGATAGCGAGAACGCGCCGAGGCAGCCGCTAAAGCCGGTGGGGATCAGCCAGGCCACGGCTGATTCCCAAAGGGCAGTGGCCGATGCGACACCTGTTGCATCGGTGGCTTCCCAACCGCCTGTGATGGCAGCGCCCGATCCCGCCTTTGAAGCGACGGTGCCCGCGCCTGAACCGGCTCCGGTCAAAGCTGCGCCGGTGAAGCCTGAGCCTGAACAGGCTCAACCCGCGCCGCCAGCGCCTGCCGAAGAAATCGATCTGCCCTGGAACGAACCGAAAACGCCCGTTGCCGATGTAATACCTGAGCCTGTCGCCGAGCCCGCCGAAGCGCCGGTTGCCGAACCCGTTCTGGAAACCCTCGGCGAACAGCCTGATCTGACGCCCATGCCGACGCCTGCGCCCGCAAGTCCCGTACCGGACGCGCCGCAGGTCGAGGAACAACAGGTGCAGGAACAGCCTGCCGAAGAACCCCAGCCGGTTGCCGAGCAGGCTGTCACGCCAGCCATGCTCGAAGCCATTCCGGATGTGGCGTATCTGTCAGCCCCCATGGACCGCGACGACGAGCCGCCACCGGACGATGACTATGTCGAGCCGGATGTGGACATCGACCCTGCGTCCTACGCTTACCTGGACGAGCTGGCGCATGAGAGCGTCGGTGACGCCGAACCGGTCGAACCCGAGCCGACGCCTGCCGCCATGCCCGCCACGGGCCTTGCGCTGGAATGGCTGGAGATGTTTCCCGGCTTGCCAATCTCCGGCATGACCGGCAGCATCGCCGCCAACTGTACGCTGATGGGCAAGGAGGGTGATCACTGGTTGCTGCACCTCGACCCGGCGCACAGCGCACTGTTCAACTCGACCCAGCAACGTCGTCTGAACGACGCGTTGAACCAGTTCACGGGCCGCACGATCAATCTGTCTATCGAGCTGATCAAGCCCGAGCAGGAAACCCCTGCCCAGGCCGCATCGCGTTTGCGTGCCGAGCGCCAGCGCCAGGCCGAGGCCTCGATTCATGCCGATCCGTTCATTCAGCAGATGCTGCAGCAGTTTGGCGCGATGATTCGAGAAGATACGATCAAGCCTGTGGATGCTCCGGCAGCGCAGACTCAATAACTGACGGCACGGCGCTTCGCGCGCTGCGCAAACGAACCATCCATATTCGAGGAGATATCCCATGATGAAAGGTGGCATGGCTGGCCTGATGAAGCAGGCCCAGCAAATGCAGGAAAAAATGGCCAAGATGCAGGAAGAACTGGCCAACGCGGAAGTCACCGGTCAATCGGGCGCAGGCTTGGTGAGCGTCGTGATGACCGGTCGTCATGACGTCAAGCGCATCAATCTGGATGACAGCCTGATGCAGGAAGACAAGGAAGTGCTGGAAGACCTGATCGCCGCCGCCGTCAACGACGCCGTGCGCAAGATCGAACAGGCCAGCCAGGAAAAGACCGCCTCCATGACCGCCGGCATGCAACTGCCGCCAGGCATGAAGCTGCCGTTCTGACGGTTGCTGTTGCGGGTATCAATGCCAGGCCATGTGCCTGGCATTTTTTTGGGCCGCAGGATTGTGCCGGGCACTGAAACATCTGTGCGTCCCGGGCGGCATACCCACGCAGAGCGCTCATTGTTATACACAAGTCTGTCAAACACTGATCGTGCCCATCGCTCCGATGGGCACGATCATTCCTGCATAAGGACTTGTGTAGCGACGAGCGCAGAGCATGGGCACGATCAGTGTGAAGGCGATTCCGGCTGAAACGTCCGCTGGCGGGCTTACTCCGCGCCAAACCCGACAATTGCCTTCGTCTCCAGATACTCCTCAAACCCTTGCACCCCGTACTCGCGCCCGTTGCCGGAGCGTTTGTAGCCGCCGAACGGCGCCATCGGGTTCCAGGCCGGGTAGTTGAGGAGCACTTGACCGGCGCGGATCCGGGAGGCCACGGCTCGAGCCTGCTGCAGGTCCTGGCTTTGCACATGCGCGCCCAGCCCATAGACCGTGTCGTTGGCGATGGCCACCGCTTCATCCACTGTCTCGTAGGCGATCAGGCACAGCACCGGGCCGAAAATTTCTTCCTGAGCGATGCGCATCGAAGTGTTCACGTTGGAGAACACGGTAGGGCGGGCATAGAAGCCTTTCTCGAAACCCTCGACACGACCCGGACCGCCGCAGATCAGCTTTGCGCCTTCGCCAAGCCCCGCTTCGATCATCGCCTGCACGCGATGAAACTGGGCCTCATTGGCAATCGGGCCCAGCACTGTGATGTCCGACTGTGGATCGCCGACAATGATCGCGTTGGCGGTTTCGATGGCCAGCGCTTCGACTTCCGCCAGACGATTTTTCGGCACGATCATGCGCGTCGGTGCGCTGCACGACTGGCCGACGTTGCGGAACGCCGCCATGACGCCCAGCGGCACGGCCTTGGCAACATCGGCGTCGGGCAACAGCACGTTGGGGGATTTGCCCCCCAGTTCCTGCGTGACACGTTTCACTGTCGGCGCGGCCGCTTGGGCGACCAGGGCACCTGCGCGATTGGAGCCGGTGATGGAAATCATGTCGATGTCAGGGTGCGCCGCCATCGCGCCGCCGACTTCCGGGCCGCTGCCATTCACCAGATTGAACACCCCGGCAGGCAGACCCGCGTCGTGTACCAGTTGCGCGAACAGCAATGCGCTCAAGGGCGACAGTTCGCTGGGCTTGAGTACCACGGTACAACCTGCGGCAATGGCCGGAGCAACCTTGGCGGTGATCTGATACAGCGGCCAGTTCCACGGCGTAATAAGGCCGCAGACCCCGATGGGCTCACGCTGAATCGCCGTGCTGCCTTCGACGGTCTGGAACGCATAGGTGCCCAGCAAATCCCGCGCAACCCGAACGTGCTCGGCCGCCAGCGGCACCTGCATCGCCCGCGCCGAACTGATGGAGGCGCCCATTTCCAGGGACAGCGCCTGCGCCAGGTCTTCCTTGCGCTCGATGATCAGTTCATGGATGCGGCCAATCACCTGAGCCCGCATGTCTGCCGGAGTGCCGGACCAACCGGCAAAGGCCGCTCGTGCCGCTGCCACGGCGCGATCCACGTCGGCCGCTGTACCGCTGGCGACGTGTGCGACAACCTCTTCGGTGGCCGGATTGATCACCGGCAGCGTCGCCGCAACCGCGGGAGCGCGCCAGCGGCCATCGATGTAAAACTGCTGCGCCGTGTGCGGATCGACGCGATGGCTGTTCGGGGAATGTATGGTCATCCAGCGGGCTCCCTGGAGCGAGAAAAGATCGGCGGCAGCAGACGGCCCGTGAAGGCCAATCCGTTTCATATCAATAAGCTAACAAAGCAATCTGGATAAAAAGCGCCGATCTTGAAGGCTGCGAAGAATAATCTGCTGTATGCGGGCCGCTAAGCGCATGGAGTTGTTTTTGGCACGCGTACCAGCGCTTCGATCTCGATCAGATAGCCATGGTGCAGTTCCGGAACGGGAACCACGGCGCGGGCTGGGCGATGCAGGCCCAGATAGCTGGCGTAGATCCGGTCGAAGGCGGGCCAGTGTTTGACGCCTGCCACGTAGACCGTAACCTTGATCAGGTCCTCGATGCTGCATTCGGCAGCCGTGATAATCGCCAGCAGGTTGTCCAGCGCGATGGTCGCCTGGACCTCGATCGGCTCGTCGACGCTGTGGCTGCCGTCGGCGCGTATCGGCAATTGCCCCGAGACGTACAGCGTGTCCTGATGCCGCACGGCCTGTGAATAATGTCCGCCCGGAGCGGCGGCATGAGGGGTATGGATCAGCTCGAGATCACCAGCCATGCAAGCGACTCCAGGTGTGCACGCTGCCTTCGGCATCCAGCGTGTGATAGTCAGGAAATTGCGCGCCGGTGGCGCACGCGTGGTTTGGCAGGATGCGCAGCCGGCTGCCGATCGGGAAACGCTCAGTGATGTCGCCGCAGTCCTCGGCCGCCAGGGTAATAATGCCGTGTTCCTGATTGGCGCCGGTCACGCGCGCGCCTTCGATCCAGTCGCCGCTTTCGGTGCAGACCTGGCCGTAGCCGAAATCCTGGCGCTGACGCTGTGTGCCGCGGTCACGGCTCATGGCCATCCAGCCCGCGTCCACGATGATCCAGCCCTTGTCCTGCTGGTGACCGATAACCGTGGTCAGTACGCTCAGTGCGAGTTCGTCGGCCGCGCAGACGCCGATGTTGTGCATCACCAGATCGAAAAACACGTAAACCCCGGCCCTGACCTCGGTCACGCCTTCCAGGCTCTGCGCCGAGAGGGCTGTGGGCGTGGAACCGATACTGACCTCGGGGCAGGGTAGTCCGGCGTTACGGATGCGTCCGGCGGCACTGACGCACAGAGAGCGCTCCTGTTCGGCCATCGCCTCTAATGCTTCGGGCGTATCCAGATCGTAGCTGGACCCGGCATGGGTCATTACGCCACGCAATTGCATGCCGCCTTCGATCAGCAACCGCGCCACCGCTACCAGTGTCTCGTCATCGGCCGCCAGACCGGAGCGATGGCCGTCGCAGTCGATCTCGATCCACACCTCGAAACGCTCGTCGTGCTCCTGCCCGAACGCAACGATGTGCTGCGCAGCAACGACGCTGTCAGTCAGGATGCTCAGGCGACAGCCCTTGCGGCGCAGGGCCAGTGCCTGATGCAGTTTGCCGGGTGCCATAGCGACGGCGTAGAACACTTCGTCGATCCCGTTGGCAAAACAATATTCGGCTTCTTTAAGTGTCGAGACCGTTACGCCGCAGGCACCGGCGGCCAGTTGCGCCTCAATGACCGGCAAGGATTTGCTGGTCTTGACGTGCGGCCGCAGGCGTACGCCGAGGTTATTCATGCGTTGCTGCATGCGCTGGATGTTGTGCTGCATGCGTGACACGTCGATCAGCGCGACGGGTGTATCAAGGGATGGCGGTAAGTTGGGCATCAGAGAGGCTGACATGTGTTGCGCTCGTGTGGCTGGGTACGCATTCACTCTACTGTTCGATAATGAAGCTGTGGTTCAATCAGTCTTCATTAATCCTTAAGCTGAGCTGAATGATTGCCATCGAAGATTTGCGTCTGGCGGTAACGCTGTCGCGTTGTGAGTCACTCAGTGCGGCAGCCAGAGTGCTTAACGTTTCGCCACCGGCGTTGTCGATGCGGCTGCGCAAGCTGGAGACGCAGCTGGGTATTACGTTGGCCAACCGGGATGCCCGCCGCTTGAGCCTGACTGCCGATGGCGAGCGCTTCGCCCGGGAAAGCGCGCATTTGCTGGAACAACTGGAAGCGCTGCCGGAGTCTTTCAAACAGCGTGACGAACGCCTGGTCGGCACGCTCAGGCTGGCCGCGCCCTTCGGCTATGGCCGCCAGCGTATCGCGCCGCTGCTGGCGCGCTTCGCCAGACTGCATCCACAACTGCGCCTGCACCTCGACCTGCGTGAAACGCCCTGGCCGGATCGACATGACAGTGATGCCGTGATTCATATCGGCAGCCTCAACGACAGCCTGTGGATCGCCCGCACGCTGGCGCACAACAACCGCTGGCTGTGCGCCAGCCCTGCGTATCTGGAGCAGCACGGCATTCCTGCCTCGCCTGACGAGCTGGCAGGTCATCGCTGCATCTGTATCCGGGAAAACGACGAAGACGTGACCCTCTGGCACATGAGCAAAGGTGCGACAAAGAAAACCCTGCGCATTGAGCCAGCCCTGTTGACCAACGACGGCTCTGTGGCCCGTCGCTGGGCCGAGCAGGGGCTGGGCATCGTGCTCCGCTCGCAATGGGACGTCAGCGACGCCATCGCCAGCGGTGCTCTGGTGCGCGTGCTCGCCGACTGGCAACTGACCAGCGCACCCATCAATCTGCTGGTGCCGGTCCGCAAACAACGCAGCGCGCGGGTGCAGGCGCTGATGGAGTTTCTGGAGATGGCGTTGAAGGTGTGATCAGCGGTTGTAATTCACTGAATGAGCTTGTGCTCGAAGGGTGTAGGAGTTCTCACAGGTTACGACGGCAGCGATGGGCTGTGCAGCTCACCCAGGTTGTATCTGACACTCCGCATGTGCAGGTTTTGCTGCCGGTTCCCGGCAGATCGCCGGCAAGCCGCCTCCCACAGCCCGGCGTCGCAGCACCGGCTATTGGTCGCGCCCCTTTAACCCCGAATTGACGCTGGCGGCAACGCGCGGGTATAAACCGCGTCTTGTGTTTTTGTCGGACTTTTCTTCATGAGCTTCAGCCCCCTGATTCGCCAGTTGATCGATGCCTTCCGCGTATTGCCGGGCGTTGGTCAGAAAACCGCGCAGCGTATGGCGCTGCAGTTGCTGGAGCGTGATCGCAGCGGCGGTTCGCGGCTGGCGCTGGCCTTGAGTCAGGCGATGGAAGGTGTCGGCCACTGCCGGCTGTGCCGCACGCTGACCGAAGAAGAACTCTGCCCGCAATGCGCTGACGTGCGCCGAGACGATACGCTGTTGTGCGTGGTCGAAGGGCCGACGGACGTCTACGCCGTGGAGCAGACCGGCTATCGCGGTCGCTATTTCGTGCTCAAGGGCCACCTGTCGCCACTCGACGGTCTTGGTCCCGAGGCCATTGGCATTCCGCAACTGATGGAGCGCATCGCCGGGCAGGGCACGTTCACTGAAGTCATCCTGGCCACCAACCCCACCGTGGAAGGCGAGGCCACCGCTCATTACATCGCCCAGTTGCTCAACCAGAAAGGCCTGATCGCCTCGCGCATCGCCCACGGCGTGCCGCTGGGTGGCGAACTGGATCTTGTGGACGGCGGCACGCTGGCGCATTCGTTTGCCGGGCGCAAGCCGATTGCGATGTAATCACCGTTTTGCCGTTGCGGGTTTTTGGCCTTAACGCCGCGGCGTAATATCCCGCTCCACCGGCGGTGCGTCCGGGTCCTGACCTTCGGGAAACTTGCCCCGCAAATGCCACGCAAACGCGATGATTTCGGCGATGGTGCGGTACAGCGGTTCGGGGATGCTGTCGCCCAGTTCGAGACGGGCCAGCAGTTTGACCAGTTCGGCGTTTTCGTAGATGGGGACTTCGTATTCGCGGGCGATGTCCAGAATGGCTTCGGCCAGTTGGTCGTCGCCCTTGGCGCTCAGGGTTGGGGCGCTTTGGCCGTCGTAGCTGAGTGCGATCGCCTGGCGCGGTGTGTCGTCGGTTCTGCTCATCAGGCGTTCTCGTCAATCCAGCGTTGTTCCAGAGCCGTTCGCGGGCCCTGGGGTGGCGTGCCATGGTTGCAGGCCAGTTCGCCGACGGCCAGGCCGCAGGCGATCAGCCTTTCGCGCAAATGCCCCAGTTCCTGGCCGATCAACGCTGCGCTGTCGGGTCGCTCGGCCCACAGCTGGCTTGATAACGTGCCGCGTAATAATTGGGCATGAACCTGCATCGGCCCCAGCGGTTCGAGATCGAACGCCAGATCGACCTTCCAGAGCTTTTCCCGTGTTTCCTGAACTTCGCCGTCCGCCTTTTCGTGGGAGGCTTCTTCGTCCGGCTTGTCCTCGCGCTGCACTTTGACCTGCAACGGCACGATGTCGTGGGCGTTGCGCATCGGCACTTCCATTTGCCAGGTGGTGACCTGCGTGCCGTCGGCGTTGGTGCGGGTCTGGTCCAGCCCGCCAAGTTGATGGCTTTGCACGCGGGAAACAGCAGCCGCGGCAAGCTTGAGCAGGATTTCCAGATCCTCTTCCTTCTCGCCGCCACTGACCGAGCGCGAGGGCAGCGGAAAGACGCTCGGCTGGGTGCGCGCTGCGACAAGGCCCAAAGTGCCCAGTGCGTTGCGAATGGCGTTGGGCATGACCCGCGCCAGGGTATTGGACGCTGCTGCTGCGTTATAGGTGCTGTTGTCTGGCAGGCCCGGCAGGATCTGCGCGATGAGACGCGTCAGGCTGGCTTTAAGGTCCGGCACCTGCATCGGATTCATGCCCGCCTGCAGTTTCGCCTCCAGAAACAGGCCGCTGGCGTTGAGAGCCTGGGCAACGGTTCTGGGCGATGTCATCTGTTCGACATCCGGGATGTCGGCCAGCAATTGGTTGATGCTGGCCTGTAGGGGCGCGCTGATTGCCGGACTGTTGCGCGGCAGGTTTTGCAGGGCGTTGAACAGGTTTTCCAGTGAGCCCTGACGGCTCTGCTGGGTGGCCAGTTGCTGTGCCACGGCCAGTTGGTCGAAGCGGCCGGGCAGGGCGACGAAGTTCAGGGCCTGATTGCTCTGCACCTGAGCGCTGAGCAGACTGCCGACTTTCAGCGGCTGCGGGCTGTCGATGGTCAGGCTGGCGCCTGCCTGTACGGTGTTCAGCAGCATCACGATCGAGCGATAAGTGGCTGGCGCAGCGGCTGCGGTGGTCGCGGGCATGTTGGCCAGTTGGCTGACCGCCTGAGCGATGACCTGAGTCGTCAACACCTTGCCCTGCAACAGCGTGCCGACTGGCAGTTGTCGGGTGTCGATGCTGGTCAGCGAATTTTTCAGAGCGCTGTTGAGCTGCTGCAAGGTCAGTGTCAACTCGTTGGGCGAGGCCTGCGTCAGTTGTAAAAGGCTGCCGGGCGTGAACGGCACGGCGCTGCTGACGGGCAGGTTGGTCTGGGTGCCGTTGGCGAGGATCAGTTTGAGCAGCAACTGGAAATTCTGGTCGACTTGCTTGAGGGTCAGCACTTCGGCTTCGGCGGTCTGGCCTTCAGGTATCAGCTGGGCCGACGCCTGCAGCAATGTCAGGACCTGCGCCTGGGTGATGTTGGCGCGTAGCTGTGCAGTCGTCGGGACCGCTGCGGGAACGCTGGTGATATCGCCTGTCATTGAATATTCGACCTGAGGAAATTGCCCCTTGGGTGTCAGGACTCGTATGTATAATACCGACCCAAAGCGGTCTGGCCGTCATTAAGTTCCCTTCATGTAACGGCCGCTTCATGCTCGACTTGAACTGCCATTTCCTCCGTTTGTGCTGTTATCGGCGCATTTCGAGACAACGCGATACTGGAAGCGCTCGATGACTGCTGTGACTCCACTTCTGCACGCCACTGCGCTGACTTGCGAGCGCGACGGACGGCTGTTGTTCGAGAACCTTGATCTCGCGCTGAAGGCTGGCGACCTGTTGCAGGTCAGCGGTCCCAATGGCAGCGGCAAGACCAGCCTGTTGCGCATGCTGTGCGGGCTGATGCAGCCCACAGAGGGCCAGGTGATGCTCAACGGCCATGCGCTGGACCGTCAGCGTCCGCAGCTGACCGGTCTGTTGCTGTGGATCGGCCATGCGTCAGGGCTCAAGGAATTGCTGACGCCGCTGGAAAACCTGTCCTGGCTGTATGCGTTGCAGGGGAATGGCGAGCCTGCCGATTTCGAGCAGGCGCTGGAGACGGTCGGTTTGAGCGGCTTTGAAGACGTGCCTTGCCACGCCTTGTCGGCCGGACAGCAGCGTCGCGTTGCACTGGCTCGCCTTTATTTGCCGGGTCCTCCGATCTGGATACTCGACGAACCCTTCACTGCGCTGGACCAGCAGGGCATCAGTCAGCTGGAAGCCTGTCTGACTGAACACTGTGCGCGGGGCGGCGTCGTGGTGCTGACCACTCATCATGTGCTGGGCCTAAAGCCTGCCGGTTATCGACAACTGGATCTGGGAAACAGACCGGCATGAGCAATGTGTTCATTCTGTTGCTGCAGCGCGAGGCACTACTGTTGGCGCGGCGTCCGGCAGAGCTGGCCAATCCGCTGGTGTTCTTTGCCATCGTGATTGCGTTGTTCCCGCTGGCCGTCGGGCCGGAGACGCAATTGTTGCAAACCTTGTCGCCGGGGCTGGTCTGGGTAGCGGCGCTGTTAGCCGTACTGCTCTCGCTGGACGGGCTGTTTCGCAGTGATTTCGAGGACGGATCGCTGGAACAGTGGGTCCTTTCGCCGCACCCTCTGGCCCTTCTGGTTCTGGTCAAGGTACTGGCACACTGGGTCTTTTCCGGGCTGGCGCTGGTTCTGGTGGCGCCGGTGCTGGCCTTGATGCTGGGGTTGCCGGGACACTGCCTGCCGGTGCTGATGCTGTCGCTGCTGCTGGGTACGCCGGTGTTGAGCCTGCTGGGTGCGGTGGGTGCCGCGCTGACCGTCGGGCTCAAGCGTGGCGGGTTGCTGCTGGCGCTGCTGATTCTGCCCCTGTACATCCCGGTGCTGATTCTGGGCAGCGGGGCGTTGCAGGCGGCCTTGCAAGGCATGCCCGCGACCGGTCATCTGCTGTGGCTGGGCAGCCTGACGGCACTTGCGGTTACCCTGACACCCTTTGCGATAGCCGCTGGCCTGAAGATCAGTGTCGGCGAATAATTGAGGTTCCGGGGCCTGCCCGTCAGGCGCCCGGTAAAACCCTGGATGCACCGTGATGAAAAGCGCTTCCCTCAAAAAGAGCAGCATCGGTTGGGCCTGGTTGCACCGGCTCGGCTCGCCGAAAGTCTTCTACGGCCTCAGCACACGCCTGTTGCCGTGGCTGAGCATCGCGGCGCTGTTGCTGATCGGCATCGGAGTGGTCTGGGGACTGGCGTTCGCGCCGCCGGACTATCAGCAGGGCAACAGCTTTCGCATCATCTATATCCACGTGCCTGCCGCGATGCTGGCGCAATCCTGTTACGTGATGCTGGCGATCTGTGGCGTGATCGGGCTGGTGTGGAAGATCAAACTGGCGGACGTCGCCCTGCAATCGGCCGCGCCCATCGGCGCATGGATGACCGCTTTGGCGCTGGCGACCGGTGCGATCTGGGGCAAACCGACCTGGGGCGCCTGGTGGGTGTGGGATGCGCGCCTGACATCGATGCTGATTCTGCTGTTTCTGTATTTCGGGCTGATTGCCTTGGGCAATGCTATCAATAACCGCGACAGCGCAGCCAAGGCCTGCGCGGTGCTGGCCATTGTCGGGGTGGTGAACATCCCGATCATCAAATATTCGGTCGAATGGTGGAACACGCTGCATCAGGGCGCGACGTTCAGCTTCACTGAAAAGCCGGCCATGCCTGCCGAAATGTGGCTGCCGCTGCTGCTCACCGTTCTGGGTTTCTATTGCTTCTTTGGTGCGGTACTGCTCATGCGCATGCGCCTTGAAGTGCTGAAGCGAGAGTCGCGAACCCAGTGGGTGCAGGCCGAAGTCCTGCGTTGCCTGGGTCCGTCGGAGCGCCTTTCATGAGTTTTGATTCGTTCGGCGATTTCCTGGCGATGGGCCGCCATGGACTGTTCGTCTGGTCGGCGTATGGCCTCTGTGTGCTGGTGCTGCTCCTCAACGTCGCGCTGCCGGTGGCGGCGCGTCGTCGCTACCTGCAACAGGAGGCGCGTCGTATGCGGCGGGAGAAACGCACGTGAATCCGCTGCGCAGAAAGCGTCTGTTGATCATCCTGGCCATCGTGGCGGGTATCGCCCTGGCCCTGACGCTGGCCCTCGGTGCGCTGCAGGAAAACATCAATCTGTTCTACACCCCGAGCCAGATTGCCAACGGCGAAGCGCCTGTCGATACCCGCATTCGGGCGGGCGGCATGGTCGAAAAGGGCTCGTTGCAACGCTCGGCGGACTCGCTCGACGTACGCTTCGTCGTCACCGACTTCAACAAGTCGGTGACCATCACCTACCGGGGCATCCTGCCGGACCTGTTCCGTGAAGGGCAGGGCATCGTCGCGCTGGGCAGGCTGAACGCGCGAGGCGAGGTGGTGGCCGATGAAGTGCTG
Source organism: Pseudomonas sp. fls2-241-TYG-175 (assembly GCF_030209155.1). NCBI lineage: Bacteria > Pseudomonadati > Pseudomonadota > Gammaproteobacteria > Pseudomonadales > Pseudomonadaceae > Pseudomonas > Pseudomonas sp. fls2-241-TYG-175. Next base: position 64,608 of record NZ_JARVSO010000010.1, read on the forward strand.
GCCAAGCACGACGAGAAGTACATGCCGCCGGAAGTGACCAAAGCGTTGCGCGACAGCGGCCAGGCCGCACCGGCTGTGTCTTCCACCCCATCGAAGCAGGGTTGACTGATGATTCCCGAACTCGGCCATCTGGCCATGATTCTGGCGCTGTGCTTTGCCCTTGTGCAGAGCAGCGTGCCGCTGATCGGTGCCTGGCGCGGTGATCCACTGTGGATGAGTCTGGCGCGTCCTGCGGCGTGGGGCCAGTTCAGCTTTCTGATCTTTGCCTTCGGTTGTCTGACTTACGCCTTCATGATCGACGACTTCTCGGTCGCTTACGTTGCACAGAACTCCAACACGGCGCTGCCCTGGTTCTACAAATTCAGTGCCGTGTGGGGCGCGCATGAAGGCTCGCTGCTGCTCTGGGCGCTGATCCTGGGCGGCTGGACCTTTGCCGTATCGGTATTTTCCCGACAATTGCCACAAGTGATGCTGGCGCGAGTGCTGGCAGTGATGGGCATGATCAGCCTCGGCTTTCTGTCGTTCCTGATCCTCACCTCCAACCCGTTTGCGCGAATCCTGCCGCAGATGCCTGTCAACGGTCGCGATCTCAACCCTTTGTTGCAGGACATCGGCCTGATCGTGCACCCGCCGATGCTCTACATGGGTTACGTCGGTTTTTCCGTGGCCTTTGCCTTTGCCATCGCCGCCTTGCTCGGCGGGCGACTGGATGCCGCCTGGGCGCGCTGGTCGCGACCCTGGACGCTGGTGGCCTGGGCGTTTCTCGGCGTCGGAATCACCCTGGGTTCGTGGTGGGCCTACTACGAACTGGGCTGGGGCGGCTGGTGGTTCTGGGACCCGGTGGAAAACGCCTCGTTCATGCCCTGGCTGGTGGGCACTGCCTTGATCCACTCGCTGGCGGTCACCGAAAAACGCGGCGTATTCAAGAGCTGGACCGTGCTGCTGGCCATCGCGGCGTTTTCCCTGAGCCTGTTGGGGACCTTTCTGGTGCGCTCCGGGGTGCTGACATCGGTGCATGCGTTTGCCTCCGATCCGGCCCGTGGTGTGTTCATTCTGATCTTCCTGTTGATGGTGGTGGGCGGCTCGCTGACCTTGTTCGCCATCCGCGCGCCCGTGGTGAAAAGTCAGGTCGGCTTTGGTCTGTGGTCGCGGGAGACGCTGCTGCTGGGCAACAATCTGGTGCTGGTGGTCGCGGCGTCGATGATTCTGCTCGGCACGCTGTACCCGCTGGTGGTCGATGCCATGAGTGGCGCGAAGATGTCGGTCGGGCCGCCGTATTTCAATGCGCTGTTCGTGCCGTTGATGGCCCTGCTGATGGTGGTGATGGCCGTGGGGGTGCTGGTGCGCTGGAAAGATACGCCGGTCAAATGGCTGCTGGGCATGCTGACCCCGGTATTGATCGGCAGCGCGGTACTGGCGGTGATCGCCGGGCTGGCGCTGGGTGATTTCCAGTGGGCCGTACTGGCCACCTTCATGCTGGCGGCCTGGGTGCTGCTGGCGGGGTTGCGCGATCTGCTGGACAAGACGCGTCACAAGGGCCTGATCAATGGCGCACGCGGCCTGCATCGCAGTTACTGGGGCATGCAACTGGCGCACCTCGGCATTGCCGTGTGCGCGCTGGGTGTGGTGCTGTCGAGCCAGAACAGTGCCGAGCGCGACCTGCGTCTGGCGCCCGGCCAGTCCGTCGAGCTGGGTGGCTATGTGTTCGTGTTCGACGGCGCAAAGCACTATGAAGGGCCGAATTTCACCTCGGATCGCGGCACGATCCGGGTTTTGCGCGATGGCGGACAGGTCACGGAGTTGCACCCGGAGAAGCGCCTGTACACCGTGCAGCAATCGGTGATGACTGAGGCGGGTATCGATGCCGGTTTCAGCCGTGACCTTTACGTCGCGCTGGGCGAGCCGCTGGCCGATGGCGCATGGGCGGTGCGGGTGCATGTGAAACCCTTCGTGCGCTGGATCTGGTTCGGCGGCCTGCTGACCGGATTGGGCGGCGTGCTGGCGGCCACTGATCGGCGTTATCGCGTCAAAGTCAAAGGCCGGGTGCGTGACGCGCTGGGCTTGCCGGAGGCCGCCGCATGAGGCGCTGGATCATGGTGTTGCCGCTGGTGGTCTTTCTCGGCGTGGCAGCCGTTCTGTTTCGAGGCTTGTACCTGGACCCTGCCGAGTTGCCATCGGCGCTGATCGACAAGCCGTTCCCCGAGTTCACCCTGCGTGAAGTGCAAAGCGAACGCACGTTGACCCGCGCCGACCTGCTGGGCAAACCTGCGCTGGTGAATGTCTGGGCGACTTGGTGCATCGCCTGTCGCGTGGAGCATCCGGTGCTCAATCGGCTGGCGCAGCAGGGCGTGCTGATCTACGGCGTCAACTACAAGGACACCAACGCCGACGCGCTGAAATGGCTCAAGGATTTTCATGATCCCTATCGCCTCAATATCCGCGACGACGAAGGCTCGCTTGGCTTGAACCTTGGCGTGTACGGCGCTCCGGAAACCTTTCTGATCGATGCCAAGGGTGTCATTCGTCACAAGTACGTCGGCGTAATCGACGACACGGTCTGGCGCGAGCAACTGGCCGGGCTGTATCAGGCGCTGGTGGACGAGGCCAGACCATGAACCGCTCATTAAGCGCTGTGCTGTTGGTGCTTGGCCTTGCGATCAGTGGTCTCGCTCACGCTGCCATTGACGCCTATACCTTTCGCGACGAAGCCGAGCGCGCCCGCTATGCCGAACTGACCCGCGAGTTGCGTTGCCCCAAGTGCCAGAATCAGGACATCGCCGATTCCAATGCGCCGATCGCCGCAGACCTGCGCAAGGAAATCTACCGCATGCTGGGGGAAGGCCGGAGCAATCAGCAGATCATCGATTTCATGGTGGATCGCTATGGCGACTTCGTACGTTACAAACCGGCGCTGACCGCCAGAACCTGGTTGTTGTGGTTCGGTCCGGCAGGCTTGCTGCTTGGAGGGCTGGTGGTGATGGCGGTGATCGTCAGACGACGTCGCAACCTGACTGCCGGGCAGGTTGATACGCTGTCCGATGAGGAGCGGCAACGCCTCGCCCATTTGCTGGATGAACACCGAAAATGATCGATTTCTGGATGGCGACCGGACTCTTGCTATTGGTGGCGCTGGGCTTCCTGCTGATCCCGGTGCTGCGCGGTCAGCGTGCGCAGCACGAGGAAGACCGCACGGCGCTGAACGTTGCGCTGTATCAGGAACGGCTCAGCGAGCTGCAAGGTCAGCAGGAAGAAGGCGTTCTTTCAGCCATGCAGATCCAGAGCGCCCGTGACGAAGCGGCGCGAGAGTTGCTGGCTGACACCGAGGGGGCCGAAAAGGCCCGAACCGCACGGCTTGGCAAACCCTGGCTGTTGCTGGCGGCAGTACTGGTTCCGGTGTTGGGCATGGGCGCTTATCTGCAGCTTGGCGCCAGCGACAAGGTCGAACTGAGCCGCGAATTCTCTCAACCGCCCACCTCGCTGGCCGACATGACCCAGCGTCTGGAGCGTACCGTACAGGCTCAGCCCGATTCGTCCGAAAGCCTGTATTTTCTGGCGCGCAGCTACATGGCGCAGAACCGTCCGGGCGATGCGGCGCAGATGTTCGAGCGCGCTGCTGGCCTCGCCGGGCGTCCACCGGAACTGCTCGGACAATGGGCGCAGGCGTTGTATTTCGCCAGCGACAAGCATTTCACGCCACAGGTGCAGGTCCTGACCGACGAAGCGCTCAAGGCCGATCCCAGGGAAGTCACCAGCCTAGGCTTGCTGGGCATCGCGGCATTTGAAACCGAGCGCTATCAGGCGGCGGTCGATTACTGGACCCGGCTTCTTAACGTACTGCCTGCGCAGGATCCGTCGCGCTCGGCGCTGGAAGGCGGCATCGCCCGTGCCAGGGAAAACCTGAAAACCGGCGCGAAACCGGCGCTGGCTGCAAGCAGGGCGGCCTCGATAAAAGTGCGGGTCGATCTGGCGCCGGCCTTGAAAGACAAGGTCCAGCCACGAGACAGCGTGTTCATTTTCGCCCGTGCTGTCGATGGCCCGCCCGCGCCGCTGGCGGTCAAGCGCATCACGGTTGCCGAGCTGCCCGCCGAGGTCGAACTCAGCGATGCCGACGCAATGATGCCGCAGCTGAAACTGTCGAACTTTCCGCAAGTCCAACTGGTAGCTCGCGTGTCCCGCGCAGGGCAACCGACCACCGGTGAGTGGGTCGGTCGCAGCCAGCCCTTGGCCAGCGACAGCGGGGCGCAGCAGGCGCTGATCATCGACAGCCCTGATAAATAGACAGCCAGAGAAGAAGAGAGCCCGCTTATGTACCGCACTGCACGTATCACCTTGTTGGGTCTGGCCCTGGGCTTGAGCGCCTGTGCGGTTCAGCCACCGGCCCCGACGAGTCAGGAACCGATTCAGTCATTGCCCGGTGGCCAGCAGCCCGGCGCTCCGCGTCCCACTCCGACGCCGAACAAGCCACCCGTCAAGGCACCGTCCAGTGGTCCGAAAACGTCGGCCAGCTTCGCGCCACCGCCGGGCGGCAACAGTCATTGGGATGCGCGCATGGGCGTGTACGTAATGGATGATCAGAGCAACACGTTCTATCGCCAGCGTACCTATTACCAGTGGAACAACGGCTGGAGCTGGGCGACCAGCCCGAGCGGTCCGTGGCAGCCGACCGATGCCAGCGGCGTGCCGGCAGGTCTGGGGCGTCAGTTCAGCAACTGAGTTCCGCAAATGAAAACGGCGACCCTGAGGGTCGCCGTTTTGCGTTGCATGGGCCGGTTTATCTGCCGGGGTTATTTGCCCGAATAGATCTGGTCGAACACGCCGCCGTCGATGAAGTGGGTCTTCTGCACGGTGCGCCAGTCACCGAAGGTTTTCTCCACGGACAGGAAATCCACCTTCGGGAAACGGTCCTTGTACTTGGCCAGAACCGCCGGGTCACGCGGACGCAGGTAGTTGTTGGCGGCGATTTCCTGACCTTCTGGCGACCAGAGGTACTTCAGGTATTCCTCGGCCAGAACGCGCGACTTCTTGCGGTCCACGACCTTGTCCACCACGCTCACCGGCGGCTCGGCTTCTGCCGATACGGACGGGTAGACCACTTCGAATTGATCACGGCCGAACTCGCGGGCGATCATCTCGGCCTCGTTTTCAAAGGTCACCAGTACATCGCCGATCTGATTGGTCATGAAGGTCGTCGTTGCGCCACGGCCACCGGTGTCGAGTACCGGCACATGCTTGAACAGCTTGCCGACAAAGTCTTTTGCAGCTGCTTCATCGCCACCGTTTTTCAGGGTGTAACCCCACGCCGACAGGTAGGTGTAACGGCCGTTACCCGAGGTCTTGGGGTTGGGCACGATGACTTCCACGCCGTCCTTGATCAGGTCCGGCCAGTCTTTCAGCGCTTTCGGGTTGCCCTTGCGCACGATGAACACCGTGGCGGAGGTGAAGGGCGCGCTGTTGTTCGGCAGACGGCTGACCCAGTCCTTGGGCACCAACTCACCGTTGTCAGCCAGGGCATTGATGTCGGTGGCCATGTTCATGGTAATCACGTCAGCCGGCAAGCCGTCGATGACCGAACGCGCCTGCTTGCTCGATCCGCCGAAGGACATCTGCACCGTCACGTCTTCGTTTTTCTCGGCTTTCCAGTGCTTCTGGAAGGCGCTGTTGTAGTCCTTGTAGAAGTCGCGCATCACGTCATAGGAGACGTTGAGCAGTGTCGGTGCGGCCTGGGCGGCGCTGGAAAGGGCCAGGCCTGCGGCCAGTAGCGAAGCGGCGAAAAGTCTGTTCACTGCGAAGTCCTTTGAGGGTGGATCATTATTGTCTGATGGCTTAATGCCGCGACACTAGCAGTCGCGCATCGCTGTGCCTAAATACCAAAAACGTCTGTGCTTATGCCTGATTTACTTCCCTGGGGAACAGCTGATTGCCGCACCGTGAGCAGAAGGCGGCACCATGCTCGTGGAATTTCTTCGCGCACACCGGGCAATCATGCTTCAGTTGTTCGCCGCGCATGGCATTGGCCAGTTCGGCGGTGAATATACCGGTGGGCACGGCGATGATCGAGTAACCGGTGATCATCACCAGCGAAGAGAGCATCTGACCGACCGGCGTCTTGGGCACGATATCGCCGAAGCCTACTGTCGTCAGGGTGACGATAGCCCAGTAGATGCCCTTGGGAATGCTGGTAAAGCCGTGTTCCGGGCCTTCGATCACATACATCAGGGTGCCGAATACCGTGACCAGCGTCGAAACGGTCACCAGAAACACGATGATCTTCTGTTTGCTGCCGCGCAACGCTGCCAGCAGGTAGTTGGCCTGACGCAGGTACGTACCGAGCTTCAAGACCCTGAAGATTCGCAGCATGCGGACGATCCGCACGATCAGCAGGTACTGCGCATCGCTGTAATAGATCGCCAGCACGCCCGGCACGATGGCCAGCAGGTCCACCAGCCCGTAGAAGCTGAACGCGTACTTGAGCGGTCGCGGCGAGCAGTACAGTCGCAGAATGTACTCAACGGCAAAAATCGCAGTGAAGCCCCATTCCACCCAGGCAAGCACCTGCGAGTAATCGCGGTGAATGCTCTCGATGCTGTCGATGATCGTGACCAGCAGACTGAGCAGGATGAGGACCAGCAAGATCTTGTCGAAGCGCCGCCCGGCAGGCGTGTCAGCCTCGAAAATAACGATATGCAGCCGCTCGCGGCGGCTGAGAGAGGCGTCCATGGTGCATTCCGAGTCGAAGGTCGGGTGAGCCTAGGAGCATTGGGGGTTGGAGTGCAAGCTGTGGTGTCAGATGACTGATTTGCGTCGCACTCTGGACCGGACGCGGAGCGTCCTGAGAGGCGTTACCACGCCGCGTGGGCATGCATCTCGTGACGCTCCGCGTCACATTCTCACGGGTTATTTGCCCGCCACTTGATCCTTCTCCCAACCCCCACCCAACGCCAGGAACAGGTTGATCTGGCCCATGGCGACCTGGGTGTTGGCTTCGGCCAGTTGGGCGCGGACGTCGGTGTAGGTGCGGGTGGCCTGCAGGTCGGCGAGGAATGAGGCGCGGCCGGCCTGGTAGAAACGGTGGGTCTGGTCGGCGGCCTCCCTGGCCGATTGCTCGGCGTCTTTCAGGGCGTCGCGGCGGTCGAGCAGGGCGGTGTACTGGGCCAGGCCGGTCTGGGTTTCGCGGATGGCGTTGAGCACCACACCGTCGAAGCGGGCCAGTGACGCTTGCGCGGAGGCTTCAGCCTGATGGATGCGGGCGCGTGAGCCGTTGGACGGGATGGTCCAGCTCAGCAGCGGCCCGAAGCCCCAGCGATTGGCCGCCGGTTTGCCCAGGTTCTCGATCATGCCCACGGTGCCGATGCTAGCGCCGATGCTGATGTCCGGGTACAGCTCGCCCGTCGCAACGCCGATCTGTGCGGTGGACATCGCCAGATGCCGTTCCGCCTGACGAATATCCGGGCGGCGCTTGAGCAGCGCGGCGCCATCGCCTACCGGCATGACCTGTGCGATGTGCGGCAACTCATTGCAGGTGCTGACGCCCGCAGGCAACTGCTCGACAGGCCGGGCCAGCAGCATCGACAGACGGAACAGCGCCGCCTGACGCTGCGCTTCGTAGCGCGGCAGTTCGGCGCGCAGGGACTTGAACTGGGTCTGGGAGCGGGTGACCTGGGTTTCATCGCCACGCCCGGCATCGCGCAGGCGCTGGTTCAGCTTCACGCTCTGCTGTTGCAGGTCCAGCGACTCGCGGGCGATGTCGTGCTCTTCATTGGCGGCGCACACCTGCGTATAGGCCCGCACCACGTCGGCGACCACGGTGATGCGGGCGGTATCTGCCGCCGCCTGAGTGGCATCGATATTGGCCTGCGCGGCTTCGATGCCACGCTGCAGGGTGCCGAACAGGTCGAACTGATAGGACGTGGTCAGGCCGATATCGCCGACATTGGCCACTGGCACTTTGTCGGGCAGCAGAAAGGCTTCGCCCGACTCCTGCAAGCGCTGTGCGCCGATCTTGGCGCTGTTGGTAAAGCCCCCTGCGGCGTCAGCTTCGGCACCCTGATAGCGTGAACGCTGCAGGTTGGCGGCGGCAATGCGCAGGTCGGTGTTCGACGCCATGGCCTGACGCACCAGCTCATCCAGTTTCGGGTCCTGATACAGCCGCCACCAGTGCGCAGGCACCGGTGCCGACACGCTGTTCACCGACTGGCCCGCCAGTTCGCCCTGCAAGTCCGGGCGGTTGATCGCGCTGTCTTTCGGCAACTTATAGTCTGGCCCGACCATCTGGCAGGCCGACAGCAGGGCGCTGAAACCCAGCACCATCAGGCGAGGAGCCCGTTTCATCGTGTGGCCTCCGAAGTGTCTTCGATGATCGACACGGTCGCCGTCCGCCCGGCGATCATGCGGAAATCCTTGGGCACATCGTCAAAGGCAATCCGCACCGGAATCCGCTGGGCCAACCGCACCCAACTGAACGCTGGGTTGACGTTGGGCAGCAAGTTCGAGCCGCTGGTGCGGTCGCGGTCTTCGATGCCCGCGACGATGCTGACCACGTGTCCGGTCAGCCGCGCGTTGTCGCCGATGACCCGAATATCCACGCCCTGACCGACATGAATGCCGTCCAGTTTGGTTTCTTCGAAATAGCCGTCGATGTGGAACGACGCAGCATCGACCACCGACAGCACCGGGCGTCCGGCGCTGACGAACTCGTGTTCGCGAGGTGCGCGGTCGTTGAGGTAGCCGTCCACCGGGCTCTTGATCACCGAGCGGTCCAGGTTCAGCTGCGCGGCGTCCACCGCCACGCGTGCTTCGCCCAGTGCTGACAATGCGCGGGCTTCGCGGGACTGGCTTTCTTCCAGTTGCTCGCGAGCCACCAGATTGCCGAGACCACGGTTGCGTTTGTTCTCGCGGCGCGCCTGTTCCCAGGTTTCCTGGCGTTCGGCCACGGTGGCCTGGGCCTGACGCAAGGCCAGGCGGAAGCGGTCCTGGTCGATGGTGAACAGCACCTGGCCTTTGTGCACCGGCTGGTTGTCCGTGACCTCGACCTTCTGGATCAGCCCGGACACGTCCGGAGCGATTTGCACGATGTCAGCGCGAATGTGGCCGTCGCGGGTCCAGGGTGCGTACATGTAGTACATCACCATGCGCCAGACGACGACGGCAGCCAGAGTCACTACCAGCAGGGTCAGGACCACGCGGCCCAGAGTCAGTATCGGTTTTTTCATGTCATCAGGTATCGACTGAGAGTATCCACGGCGCCGAGCAACAAAGCGTATAGACCTACGTTGAACAAAGCCCGGTGCCAGACCAGACGGTAGAAGTGGGCGCGCGACAGTACGGCATGCACGCCGAGAAACAGCAGATAGGCGACGCCCATCATGGCCAGAAAAGTGGGGATGAAGATCCCGCTGATGTCCAGATCGCCGATCATAAAGGCGCTCCATCGATGTTATGCGGCAGTTGTTCGGTCAGCTCGTCGGCCACGGTGACGATCTCCACGCCCGGCAGCAGGGCCAGACGCAGACCGCTGAGCGCGTGCAGCAGGTGGACGCGGGCCGGGTTGTCGCCCATGTCCTGATCGGTCAGCGAACGGCGTGCGCGGTCCATGAGTATCAACAGGCCCCGTGGTGCAGGCAGACGCTCACCGGCCTTGGTGCAGTGCCGGAAATAGCCGCTGACTTCGTCGATGACCTGGCGCAGCAGCACCTGTGCCTGCGGTGTCGCACGGCGGGTGTAGGCGAGCAGGTCGAGCATGTTCAGCGCGACGCGCAGTTCACGCAGGGCGATGCCGGTGTCCTGCGCGGTCAGGGTCAGGCGCGGCAGTTGCTGCATCAGGCGATCGAGCATTTGCACGCCCATGCGCCGGTGCTCGGCCAGGGTCGAGTCTTCGCTGAGGCTGGCGATGTCGCGCCAGCTGAAGCGGGTCAGGCGCTTGACTGCGAGGTCCACACCGAACGGACGGAACACCAGGGTCCAGATAAACGCAAACAGCAGACCCGCCGGCCCGGCCAGATTGGAGTTGAGGAAGTTCAGGAAGTCCGCATCGTAGGCGCTCTGGATGCTGATGAATGAAGAGGTGTTGACGATGGTCAGCAGCGTGCCCAGAAAGAAGCGTGGCTGTACGGTCAGCGTGCCGACGCAGATGAAGGGCACCGAAAACGCCAGCACCAGCATCGGAAAGTCATGCAGGTTGGGCAGCACCACGAACAGGTACAGGCTGGCGAACACCACCGACAGCATGGTCCAGAAAAAGAACCGATAGATCTGCGGCGCAGGGTCGTCCATGGCGGCAAAGAAGCTGCACGACACGGCGGCCAGCGCCACGGCACTTGCGCCATCCTTCCAGCCCAGCAGAATCCACAGCACCGACGCGACGATGATCGCCAGCACGGTCGAGGCCACCGAATAGAGCATCAGGCCACGGTCCAGAAAGGGTGTCAGCCGACCCAGACGCCAGTGGCGATAGACCGCACGCCATTGCGACTGATCGTCGGTCTTGATCGCGTATTGCAAGGTGCGGCAGTCCTGCCACAGGTCAATCCATTCGCCCAGCCGGAACAGCACATTGGACAGCAGCAGTTGATCACGGTCGTCCAGTTGCGCTGAGTCCGGTTGCAGTCGCTCCATGGATCGATGCAACTGCTGCCATTGTTCCTGTTGCGGACCGTTGGCGGTGTTTTCCAGCCAGTTGCGGGTTTCCAGCAGCAGCGGCGACAGGCTGGCGAGCAGTTCCGGCGTGCGCCGTTCCAGCGCCCACAGCGCATCGTCGAGGGCGTCGATGACCGGCAGTAAGTGAATCATGCGGCCGCGTAATTCGTGGGCATTGCGCACGGTCTGTTTGCGAGCACCTTCGTGGCTCAACTGGCCGATCATCATTTCCAGCGAGTTGAAGCTGCCGACCATCGAATTGCGCAGGGCGCCGATCTCTGCAGGCTCGCAGGTGCGGCTCAGGAAACGTTCGCTGTAGCTCGCCGCATCGCTGAACCACTTTTCCGTGGTCGCCTGAAACACCGGTGCCAGGCGTCTGGGCCAGAACATGGCACCGACCACGGCGGCGCAGATGATGCCCAGAAAGATCTCTTCGGTACGCGACACCGCGATCTCGAATACCGCTTGCGGGTTGTCCACCACAGGCAGGGAAATCAACGGCATGGTGTAACCTGCCAGCATCAGCGCGTAGCTGTTGGCGGTGCGCAGGTGCAGCGACAGAAACAGCAGCGTGCCGGTCCATAGCCCGACCACCACCGCGAGCAGAAAAGGAGTCTGCACGAACATCGGCACCAGCAGCACCGACGCCGCAGCACCTGCCAGCGTACCGGCAGCGCGGTACAGCGCCTTGGAGCTGGTCGGGCCCACGAACGGGCTGGACACGATGTAGACGGTGGCCATGGCCCAGTAGGGGCGTGGCATTTCCATCAACAACGCAATGTAGAGCGCCAGCATCGAGGCGCCGAAGGTGCGCACGCCATAAAACCAGTCGCGTGCCGGCGGCACACTGGAGAAAAAGCCCTTCATGACTGTGCCCCGTGATCAGCGCCTGCGGCTTCGGAAAACGCCTGGAACACACGCAACGCCGCATCAAGGTCCTCAGGGTCGAGATTTTTCAGGACGTCGGCACGCAAACGTGTGAGCTCGGTTTCGATAGAACCGGCCAGTTCGCGGCCCTTGTCGGTCAGGCTCAAGGCCTTGGCGCGACGGTCGTTGGGGTCTTCGGTGCGACAGACGATACCGGCCTTGCACAACTGATCCAGCAGGCGGACCAGGGTCGGGCTTTCCATTCCGGCGGCGTGCGCCACTTTGACCTGATGCACGCCGTCCCCCAGCCGCGCAATGGCCAGCAACGGCCCCGCGCAGGCTTCGGAAATACCGTAGGTGACCAGCGTGGTCTGGCAGTTGCGTCGCCAGTGGCGTGATGCCGCAACCAGACCGCTGCTGATCGCCCTGTGAAGCGCATCGACAGACATGGAAAACAACCTGAAATTTAGTTAGGAGCGATATTGTTAGCGAGGATATTAGTAGCTTGCTAACTAATATCCCGTAACAACTTGTTTCAGTCAACCTCGGATCGCTCAACGGTGTTTTTCAGATTACGGAGGAATCGGGGATGTGATGTCGACCGCAATACCTCGATAAACGGTCGTGCGTAGTAAGTAAAAACCGGGAAAAGTTCCTCGAAATCGAAAATAATCGATACCGTTCGTCGGTAAATAGAGCCTCAGGCCATCAATTTTCGGGGTCTTCTTTCAAAAAAATGACGCCATGCCGAAATGACAAGGTCCGCCCAGACCGATGCGTTCAGGTCAAAGCTGGCAAAAGGCTTTCTTTCGGAAATTGACATCAAAATAGTGGCTTTGATCCCTTTATGACGTTTTGTTGGCGCCAATGCTTTGTCGAGCCTGTTTAAAAAATAAACGATTCAGCCGATAGTCTGGATGAACCGAACGGGCCAGGGCGCCCGTTCCAGAGCCCTTCTGCTGATGCGCGACGCGCACCTTGCGAGCAACGCCATGATCGATCTTGCCACTTGGAATCTGTCCGTCCCTGTCGGGACTCCCGCGACCATCATCGAAACCCCGAAATTGATGAAGGGCTATCAGGACGGTTATTTTCGCTCCGGCGATACGCTGTTCTTCTGGGCGCCGGTGACCGGTTCCACCACCGAGAACGCCAAGTACCCCCGTTCCGAGCTGCGTGAAACAACGGCCGACGGCAGGGCGTTCAACTGGAACTACTCCAGCGCCGACAATTTCCTGCGTGCCACGCTGGAAGTGGACCAGGTGCCGTCCAGCGGCAAGATCGTGATCGGTCAGATTCACTGCTACCAGAGCACTGAGCCATTGCTGAAGGTGGAGTACCAGTACAAGGAGAAATTGCAGACTGGCAACATCGTCGCCAAGTTTCGCCGGACCCCGGATTCGGAAATCGAGGTCATCATCATTGCCCAGGGTGTGCCGCTCAATCAGCGTTTCAATTACGCGATCAACCTGTCGCCTTCGGGTGATCTGACGGTCAACGCTTTTGATGCCGTCTGGGTGGCCAAGCTTGATTCAGCGTGGAGCACCAAGCTGTTCTACTTCAAGGCCGGGGTCTACACCCAGGACAATACCGGCTACACCACCGAAGGTGGTTCGGCGACGTTCTACAAGCTGGCCATCGCTCACGAGAAGAAATGATCCAGCCTGCGGGTCCAGTCACGTCGCCGGGAATATCAGGCTGAAACGGATACGCCCGGCGGCGGGTTGCGCGACCTCGACCCGCCCGCCATGCAGGTGCATGATTGCGGCCACAATGGCCAGCCCCAGGCCGTTGGAGTCCGAGCGTTGATGGCGTGAGGCATCGCCACGGTAGAAGCGGTCGAACAGGCGCGACAGACTGGCTTGCGGCAATTGCGGCCCCTGATTCTCCACATCGATTTTCCACTGCCCATCGAGCGCAGCAACGCGCATCAGGACCTCGCTGTTCTCGTCGGCGTAGCGGATGGCATTGGCGACCAGATTGCTCAACGCACGGCGCAGCAGAATCGGGTCGGCCTGAACAGTGCCCTGGCCGCTGGGGATCAGGGTCATGTTGCGTTCTTCGGCCAGTCCTTCGAAATAACCAGCCACTCGGTGCAGTTCTTTGTTCAGGTCCAGCGGTTTGCGCTCCAGCGCAGACTGGGCTTCGTCGGCACGGGCCAGAAACAGAATGCTCTCCACCAGCCGGGAAATCCGCTCCAGCTCTTCCAGATTCGAGGCCAGCAATGCCTGATAGTCGTCGGCGCTGCGGTTCTGGCGCAGTGCGACCTGACAATGACCCATCAGTGAGCCCACCGGCGTGCGTATCTCGTGTGCCAGGTCGGCGGAAAACTGGGTCAGGCGACGATAGCCGTCATCCAGCCGGTCGAGCATGGCGTTGAAGGCGTCGCTCAACTGTTGCAACTCGACGGGGGTGTCCTGGCTGTCCAGCCGGCTGTGCAGGCTGGCTGGCGTGATGGCGGCCGCATGGGCTGCCATACGGCGCAGTGGCCGCAGACCCCGGCGAAGCAGCAGGTAGCCGAGCAGGGCCGTGACCAGAAAGGCCAGCGCCATTGCCGCGTAGATACGCTCGCGGAAGGTCGCAAGCATGGCCATTTCCTTGACCATCAGGTGCGCGGCCTGCAAACGCACTTCGGCCCCGTTGGACATCACTTGTACTGCTGCCGCACGCAGGGGCACACCCTGCAGGCTCAGGCCGCTGCGCAGGTCTTCGACGCGCAGGGCTTGATCCTGGGCAACGGTTGGCAGCTCAGGTAAAGGCGCTCGTTGCGGGTTGACCGAGATCACCGGCGCCTTGCCGGGTTCGCCAATGATGAAAATGTCTTCCTCGCTGTCGAGCATGTTCTCGAACAGCTGCGGGCTGCCCTTGAGGTTGTCCATGGTCAGGTCGTAGCGCAGCAGCTTGCGAAAGTGATCCAGACGCGCCAGCACCGCGTGGTCGGAGCGCTGCATTACGGTCTGTTCGATGGACTGGTAAAGGTACAGGCCTGCGCCGCCGACCGTGAGCATTGCCACCAGCGCGAACGCCAGGGTCGAGCGCAGGGTCAGGGAAGGTTGGCGTCTGCGCTGCATGGCCGCACCTCGCACACGTAACCGATGCCGCGCACGGTGTGGATGAGCTTGACCGGGTAGGGCAGGTCAATCTTGCTGCGCAGGCGTTTGATGGCGACATCCACCACGTTGGTATCGCTGTCGAAATTCATGTCCCAGACTTCGGAGGCGATCTGGGTGCGCGACAGCACATCGCCTTCGCGGCGCAGGAACAGGTGCAGCAGGGCGAACTCCTTGTTGGTCAGCACGATCACCTGTTGCTGACGGGTGACCCGACGACGCAGCAGGTCCAGTTCGAGGTCGGCCAGGTGGAAATGATCGGCCTCACGCACCACGCCACGGCGCAGGATGGTGCGAATGCGCAGCAGCAGTTCGGTGAACGAGAACGGCTTGACCAGATAGTCGTCGGCACCCAGTTCCAGTCCGCGAATGCGGTCCTGCAACTGATCGCGGGCGGTCAGAAACAGCACCGGCACGTCCTGCCGGGCGCGCAGCACTTCGATGATCTGCCAGCCGTCGATACCGGGCAGCATCACGTCGAGCACGATCAAATCGTAGCGGTTTTCCAGCGCAAGGTGCAGGCCGTCGGCACCGTGCTGGGTCCAGTCGACCTTATAGCCGGATTCGCCCAGGCCCTTCTTCAGGTACTCCCCGGTCTTGGTGTCGTCTTCGATCAGAAGGATATGCATCTCAATGTCCGCTACGCTCTGCAGGCGCCCTCAGCGCGCCGATGCCGAAGTCTAACCAGTTGCCGGGAAGGTGTCCGGCGAATGACAAAAATGTCATTGCCCGGTCATTCTGCGGTGCCGGTAGCGGTGTAAAGATGCGTCCAGACCCCTCTGCCAAGGAATTACCGATGAAGACTGCACTGTCCACTACGTTCGGCCTGTTGCTGCTCAGCGCCGCTGTCATGACCCAGGCCGCCGACATGCCGGTGGTCAAGCCGATGCGCGGCACCGTCGACAGCCTCCAGGCCGATACGCTGAATTTCACCACCCGCGCCGGTCAGCATCAGAGCATCCAGCTGACCGACAAGACCGGCATCCGTCTGGTCTCCAAGGCCGATCTGGAAAGCATCAAGGCTGACAGCTTTGTCGGCTCGGCAGCCATTCCTCAGGCTGACGGCACGCTGAAAGCACTGGAAGTGACCGTCTTCGAAGCCAGCCTCAAAGGCAGCGGCGAAGGTCACTACGGTTGGGAAAACGCCGACGGCAGCACCGGCACCATGACCAACGGCACCGTTGGCACGCTGTCCAAGGCCAATGGCCGTACGCTGACCGTTCAGTACAAGGGCGGCGAGAAGCAACTGGTGGTGCCGGAAGACGTGCCGATCGCCTACGTTGAACCGGGCCAGCGCAGCGAGCTGAAAGCCGGTGCCAAGGTTGTGCTGTTCCCGGCCGATGACGGCAAATCCGCACGCGGCGTCGCGGTGGGCAAGGACGGGTTCACGCCTCCTATGTAATCGCCTTTGACGAGCACGACGGCAGGCGACTTCGGTCGCCTGTCTGCCTTGTCGTTCTGCATCGCCTCATGTCGAGGAACACGACTATGAAAACCCGCCCGATCCATCCCTGGCCGGTGCGCCTCACGCACTGGGTCAACGCCGTGGGCATGGTCTGCATGTTCATGAGCGGCTGGGCCATCTACAACGCGGCACCGCTGATGCCGTTCACCTTTCCCAAATCCCTGACCCTCGGCGGATGGCTGGGCGGTTCCATTGCCTGGCATTTCGCGGTGATGTGGCTGTTGGTCATCAACGGTCTGATCTACGTGCTGTATGGCCTGTTCAGTCGGCACTTCAAGCGCGACCTGCTGCCGGTACGTCCCAGCGAAGTGAAGCGCGACGTAGTGGACGCCTTGCGTTTCAAGCTGGCGCACATCAAAGGTCAATACAACGCCGTGCAACGCCTGATGTACTGGCTGGTGCTGGCCATGGGTGTGTTGGTGGTGGTGTCGGGTCTGGCGCTGTGGAAACCGGTGCAGTTTCAGGAACTGGCCAACCTGTTGGGCGGCTATGACTTTGCCCGCTGGGTGCACTTCGGTGCCATGACGGCCATCGGCACGTTTGTCGTCGTCCACCTGGCGCTGGTGTTGCTGGTGCCGCGAACCCTGTTGCCGATGATCACCGGCGGCCGCCAGCCGAACGAAGACGGAACTGCCAAACCATGAACGAGCCACGCAAACGCATTACCCAGCGCATTCGGCTGGAGCCTGCGCAACAGACGCAATTGATCGATATCCAGCGCCGTTCCTTCCTGCGTGCCGGTCTGACCGTGGGTGCCATGTCGATGTTGACCGGCTGCAACCTGCAGGACGGCGATCAGGTCGACAAGGCGCTGTGGGCCATGTCGCGCTGGAACGACCGGGTCCAGGCCTGGCTGTTCAGCGGCCAGAAACTGGCGCCGACCTACAGCAAGGCGCAGTTGACCAATCCGTTTCCGTTCAATGCGTTTTACCCCGAATACAACGTGCCCGAGCTTGATCTGGCCGACTACCGTCTGGCGGTGTCCGGGCTGGTGCGCGACAAGCAGCCGTGGACGATAGAAGCCTTGCGCAAATTGCCGCAACGCACGGACATCACCCGGTTGATCTGCATCGAAGGCTGGAGCGCGATAGGGCAGTGGGGCGGCGTGCCGCTGAAAACCTTTCTGGAGTACATCGGCGCAGACACCACGGCGCGGTTTGTCGGCTTCAAGTGCGCCGACCGCTACTACTCGAGCCTGGACATGCCGACGGCATTGCACCCGCAGACGTTGCTGGCGCTGGACTTTGGTGACGTGGCCCTTTCACCGGATTACGGCTACCCGCTGCGCGTGCGGGTGCCGACCAAGCTGGGCTTCAAGAACCCCAAACACATCGTCGAGATATTCGTCAGCAACGACAACCCGGGCGGGTATTGGGAGGATCAGGGGTACAACTGGTTCAGCGGGATCTGAGGATTATTGCGGAGTAAGCAGGTGCTGCGTTCGCGTGAAAATGTGACGCGGAGCGTCACGGCTGCATGCCCACGCGGAGCATTCATCGTTATACACAAGTCATCTGGCTATCCAATGAGACAGCGCACTGCCGTGCTTTTTTGCGCGATAGTGCGGACACCGCCGATTGCGACGTGGGT